>JBOIAH010000118.1:0-1795 GCA_050739055.1 Steroidobacteraceae bacterium
GGCGGGTACAGCCCGTTCTCGGGGTAGCGCTGCCGGGTCGTTTCGGCATCGAGCGCGACGCGCGGCAGGCGCGCGGCTCCGGCCTGCAGCGCCTGCGCCTGCGCGGCGCGCAGCCGCGCCGCGGCGATCTCGAGCGACGGGCTGCCGGCGAGCGCCTCAGCGACGAGCGCATCGAGTTGCGGGTCGCCGTAGCTGCGCCACCAGCCATCGGCGGGCCAGGCCGCGGCATCCAGCTGCGCGCCCGCGAGCGCACGCCGGGCGGTGAGTGTTGCCGGGTCGAGCTGGGGCGCGGGCTTCCAGTCGCCGCGCGCGACGCAACCCGCAAGCGACAGCGCGAGCGCCGCACCGCTGGCCAGTACCGCGGGCATTGCCGGGGAGCGGCGGGGAGTCATGACTTACCGCCCGAGCGTGACTGTGGGTGATCCGCCGTGGTGAGTTTTCCGTTGTCGATCATGCGTCCGAGATAGCGCCGGAGATTGTCGATCTCCGCGGGCCTGAAGCCGGCGAGGTGAGCGTCGAGGACCCGCTTCCCCACCGCCCGCAGCCGCGGCAATTGCGCGCGCCCCGCCGGCGCGACGCGCAGCAACACTACCCGCCGATCCTCCCGGCAGCGCTCGCGCCGCAACAATCCTTTTTCCTCGAGCCGGTCGAGGATGCGGGTCATGGAGCCGGTGTCGTAGTACATCGTGCGGCACAGGTCAGCCGCGCTCTGCGCGCTACCCTCGGCCAGGTGCTTGAGCACCGCGTACTGCATGGCGTTGAGCCCGAAGCGCGCGAGCCCCGCGTCGAGCCCGCTCAGGAGCGAGGCGCGGGCGCGCCCCATCAAATGGCCCACGCTGAGTCCCCCTTCCGGGAGTTGCGCCGCGGGTCGCGGCTCGGTTCTGATGGCGTTGCTTCTGCGGTTCATGACGGGCGGTGCGTTTCGCGCCACCGTGGATGAGATTACTGCCTGTAATAATACTGCCTCGGCAGCTATTTGTCGACGCCGAAATGGACCGCGGCAGGGCGCGCCGCCGTGGGCGGCGCTAGCGGGCCAGATGCGCCGCGGCGGCGCTGAACACGTCCGGCCCGAACACCCGCAGGCCCGCCGCGTAACCCAACGGGGGCAGGCCGAAGATCGCCTCCACGGTCCGAAGCTGCGAGTAGTGGTTGTAGGGCATCTGCGATGCGGTCCCGGGCTTCACGAACGGGGACAGCACCACCGCCCCGATGCGGCCGCCGCCCGGACCGCCGAGTCCCGGGGGGACCTTCGCCCCCGTCAGTGGCCGCTCACCGCAGCACGCAGTGGAAGCGTCCGGCCCCACCATATCCGACTCATCGAAGGTCACGATCAGCATCCCAGCCGCGCGGAAGGCCGGCGAGCGCTGAATACGCGGCACCCAGGTCGCGAGAAAAGCGTCGATCGCCGTGAGCCCTCCCCGGCGCCCGTCGGCGCACCGGGCGTCGTGCCCGTCGTTGCACAGGTTGGGAACGATGAATGCGTAGTTGGGCGTGGTGGTCGCGTGCGCCAGATCCCGGGGCAGGCGGGCGAGATTCACCACGTGCGCATCACAACGCGCCTGATCGTCAATGATGGAATGGAAATACACGAACGGGTCGTGCTTGGCTGCGTACTGGTCGCCGGGCTGCGGCGCGTACGTGCTGTCGGGTGCGCCGATCGGGTCATGAGCGCAGGTGGCGCGCTCGCGCCGCGGATCGTTGCCCATGTCCTCCATGTAGGCCTTCCAGGTGAAGCCCGCCGACTCGAGCTGATCGGGCAGCGTACGCACGATCCGCGGGTACACGCACCCCGAAC
>JBOIAH010000119.1:0-1508 GCA_050739055.1 Steroidobacteraceae bacterium
TGGATCGTGAGCGCCGACGGGCGCCTGCGCGCGCAGCGCCGCTTTCAGGCGCGGCGCGCGGCGGATGGCGAGACGCTGGCGCGCGCGCGGATCGACTACGTGTGCATCAACCTCGATTCGGGCCGCGCGGCGCGCATGCCTGATATTTTTTCGCGCTCGTACGCCGTAACCACGCGGCGCTGATCCTTGAGCAGCGCGCGCCGGGCAGGCGCCGGCCGACGTCAGAAGCTGAAGCGAACGAACCCGTCCGCGCCGTCGAAGTCCATGGCGAACGCACCCGGGAAGCTTCCGCCGTGGCGGGTGAGCGAGGTACGGATGCTGGTGTAGCCCACCCCCAGCGAGAAGTTCGGATTCCAGCGGTACTGGATGTCGGCGTGCACATCGGAGAGCCAGCCGCTGAAACCGCTGAGCGAGGCCCGCAGGTAATTGCCGCGCGCGGTGAAGGCGAAGCGCCGGGAGATACACCAGGTCAAATCGAGCGGCACCGTCGGGAAAGGCTCGGCCGCCGATACGTCCTGGCTCTGGCCCTGCGCCGGCACCGAGCCCATCGCCTCGGCCTGCAGGAAGTAAGCGCCGAGCCCGGTTCCAATCTCGAAGCGGTCGGTGCGGTACAGCGAGTAGCTGTAGGTCAAGCTGAACATGCGCCAGTTGATCGAGGACTGGGCGAGCTGGCCGCCGTCGAAAGTCACATTGCCGAACACGATGTTGTTCGCGAGCACCCGGCTCGCGGAGCGGTCCGCCTCGAAGTAGTCCACGCGCAGCTTGTTGCGTTCGCGCATGCGAAACATGAACTCCACGCGGCCCTGGTGCAGGCGGCCGGGGAGCCCCAGGTCGCGCTCCGCGTTCACCGGCGTGCCGGTCACCCCGGGGGCGGCGTTCGAGGGGTCGACCCGCAGGTCGGTGTGCACGGCGGGCGAGTAGAACGCCGCGCTGACATAGAAGTGATCGCGGATCGGGCTTACCGTCTCGGGCGGGCGCGGCGGCAGCGGCGCCCCGGACTCCTTGTCACGGTCGGCAAACGCGGGCGCGGCTTGTATCGCGAGGAACAGCGCGGCGACCGCGAGCCAGGTGCGCATGCGAGCTTGGACTCCTCCCGCACGCGGTGCGCGTGCTTGCTGCGCATCTTACTGACCAGCGGGACAGTTAAGCCAGCGTCGCCGGACGCCGACGTGACGCCGCGCACAGGTCGTTAGGTCCGTGGCGGAGGACGGCCACACAATACCCGTGCCGGCTGCCAATACGAAGGAACGCGGATAGTCACGCCCGCCGCCGGTGCCTGACTGCAGGCACTGCCAACAACGGCCCTGTGCTTACGCTCAGCTCGGCGGAGAGCGGCCGCTCGCTGCGGTCACGACCTAGCGCCGGCTTGTCGGCGTGCGCTCCGCAGCGTAGCGTTGTTCCGCACCCATGGACCGAGGAACTCACATGACCCATCAGGGCAGCTGTCACTGCGGCCGCATCGCCTACGAGGTGGAGGGCGACATCGCGCAGGTCATGGAGTGCAACTG
>JBOIAH010000120.1:0-1854 GCA_050739055.1 Steroidobacteraceae bacterium
GCACCCGCGCCGACGGCCGCGCTACCTCCGGCGCCCGCTCCGGCCCAGGAGCAGCCGCCGGCGGTGCAGAGCAAGCCCCCCGTCACCAAACCGGCGCCCGCGCCGGCGCCCGCCCCGAGTGGCTCGATTCTGGATACGCTCCTGGGGTACTGGTGGGCTCTCGCGCTCGTAGTCCTCGCGCTGCTCGGTGTCGGGGTACTGAGGTTCCTGCGTTCGCGCCGGGACTCCGAGTTTGATGACTCTCTTGGCCGCCTGGCGGTTGCTGGCGGCGGTGGCGGCCTCGCCGGCGGCGCACTGGGCGGCAGCTCGCCGGGCCGCGGATTCGCCCCCGCGGACGTGCCGATCCGCGCCGTACCGCACTCGGCTCCCGCAGCGGAAGTGCTGGACGAGGAGACCGGGACACATGAGCGGCCGCGCTTCGCGGCGAGGCCCGTCGCTGACGCGCCGCCTCCGAAGCACGTCACGGCCGACGACACGATCAGCAGCGACACGGCCATCAACCTCGACCAGGGCGATCCGCTCGCCGAGGCCGACTTCCACATGGCGTACGGCCTGTACGACCAGGCCGCAGATCTCATCCGCATCGCCATCAGCCGTGAGCCCGCACGCCGCGACCTGAAGCTCAAGCTCCTGGAGGTGTTCTTCGTCTGGGGCAACAAGGAGCAGTTCCTGCAGACGGCGCACGAGCTCGCGAAGACGCGCGCCGCGGCCGCCCCGGGTGAGTGGGAAAAGATCCTCATCATGGGCAAGCAGCTCGCGCCCGAGGATGTGCTGTTCACCGGTGGCGGCGCGGTCAGCGGCGTGACCGCCGGCGGCGTGGACCTGAATCTCGAAGGCGGACAGAGCCGCGTCGATTTCGACCTGCTGGGCGAGCCGTTGCCCTCCGACGTGCCGCAGGGCGTCGACCTGGACATCGGCGCCGCGGTGGGCGAGCCCGACGCGACTGCGCAAATGACCGCAGCGACCACCAATGTCACGGACCGCAACGTGGCTCTCCTCGAGCAAGGTTTCCTCGAGGGCACGGGGGCCACCGGCAGCACGCGGCAGATGACCGCCAAGATGCGCCGGCAGTCCGAGGCGGGCGATGCCGAGGGTCCGACCGTGGAGCAACCCGCGCTCGCCTCGTATGACGGCAGCCCCACGATCCGCAAGAAAGTCGAGACCGCGCTGCGCCAGAGCAGCGGCGCCGACCAGACCGCCGAGCTCGCGATCGACGACCTGGGCCTGGACCTGGGCCCGGTTGATACGGTGGACCAGCCGGGACTCGCGGCGCCGGCTGCGGAGGGGCCGACCCTCGTTACCAATCTCGACGAGCACTCGCGCAGGAATCTCGAGGACACCGCGCAGCAGGCGGCGCACGCCAGGACCTCGACCACCGGCGCGTGGCAGTTCGAGGGTGACGAGCTCGAATCGGCCCGCGGTGGGGACCCCTCACGGACTTCCCAGCTTGCGGCGCTCCGCCAGGGCGGGGTCGACGTCGACCTGAGCAGCGAGACGACCGGGACGCATGCCGCGCGCTCGGAGCTTGATCTGGATGTCGGCAGCGACACCACCGGGACGCATCCCGCCAACGGCGGAGCCCTGGATCTGGATGTTGGTACCGCGACCGTCCCCGACGCCGCCTTCGTGGCCACCCAGAGACTGTCCGCGGAAGACCTCGCGCTGCCGGATCTGGAGCCGGTGACCATGAGCGAGGTCGGCACCAAGCTCGATCTGGCGCGCGCCTACATGGACATGGGTGATCCGGACGGCGCGCGCAACATTCTCGAGGAAGTGCTCAACGAGGGCTCGGCCGCGCAAAAACAAGAAGCCCGGCGGCTCATGGAGTCGTTGCCGGGATGATTTGCTTATTTG
>JBOIAH010000121.1:0-3674 GCA_050739055.1 Steroidobacteraceae bacterium
GATCGACCTGCCGGGCGCCGAAAGCAACCACGGGCTCGTGATTGACCCGCGACAGCACCAGGCGTTCATCGCCTGCGAAGAGAACCACAAGCTCTTGGTTCTCGACCTTGAGACCCGCAAGGTTACGGAGTCGTTCGATGTCGGGGACGATCCCGACGTGCTGGCGTATGACTCTGCCCTCGGTTACCTGTATGTGGCCGCTGAGTCAGGGGTCGTGTCGATTTTCAGGATACGGGGCAAGCAAGTCGAGAAGGTGGCCGACACGAACCTGGGACCCAATGCTCATGTGGTGGCCGCAGATCCTGAGACCCACGACAGCTACTACCCCTTGAAAGACGTGGGCGGCCGGACTGTCCTGCGGATCATGCGACCCCGCTGAGAAGGGGGCACGATTCGATCTGATGATGAGGTAGCCGATCGACTGCGCGCCAAAGACGTGCTCAAGAGCGCGGCAAGCAATGGTACGAGCGGGCAGAGAGCTTGCCCATGGTCAGAACCGCCGCCCGCGCGATCGTGGCGGCGAAATGGTCAGAGGTGATCTATCGGAGGCGCGAGCGGCGCAGTCGAGCCTTCAGGTATCCTGCAATCTTGATGACGCCTGCTTAGCCTGATGCCACGCAGCAGCCTGCCAGGACTTCTGGCCCTGGGCACAGTGATGTTCACGACCGGCTGCGCCACGCAGTCAGTGATCCCTCGCGCGCCAGTGCACCGCCTGGTCGTGCTGGAGCTACCGCCGGCTGTCGAAGATCGTCCCCTGCGTCGCGTGCTGCACGGCAAGCGTGAGCAGGTCACCGCCGCCGTGCTCGCTGCAGATAGGCAGCGCATCAATGCGGCTCTCGCTGCTACGCTGACCGAACCCTCGCAGTGCGGCGCGGCGCCGCCCGCGATCATCGCTGGCGACGACGCCTCTGATGCGGCCATGATGGGGCGCCCCCTGGACCTCGCAACCCTCGCGAAGCTGCAGGCGTCGCATCCCGCCGATGCCTACCTGCGCCTCAAAGTCACCGACTACGGGGAGACCCCGCGGCGCTGGAAAGGCGCCTATGTTGCTTTCGAAGTGGTGACCACGCTCGCTATCGCCACGGCGCTTTACGTGCACAAGGTGACCCGCGCGGTTGCGGGCGCGTATCTCCTCGAAGAGAGCGTCGAAGAACTCAGTGAAGGTTATGCGGGCTTCTGGGCGCTCAACCGGCTCTCCCGACCTGTGCGCATAGAAGCTGACATACTTGACGGGCAGACCGGCGAGCTGCTGGGGCACGAAGTTCACATCGGCTTCGCCTCCTGGAGCTGGCGGCATCTGTGGCACATGGACAGCGCAACCCGTGACGCGCTGCTCGACACGTCCATGCGAAAAGCCCTGAAACCCTTTGCGGCTCTGTGCCGCGGCTCGCTACGTTCCACTCCCTGAATCCTCGAATGCAACCCGTGTACAACTGTGTTGCACGGCTGTAGCGCCACCCCCGGGCGGAACGCCTGGTCAAAGTGGTGGAAGGCATCGTCCGATGGGTCCGTCATCGGGGCGCGGATCCGCATCGAGACTGCATGAGCATCACCGAACGCGACCCACCGGTCGCCGATGCGCAGCAGCTCGCCCTGTAGCGTACGGAAATCGCTCGTCTGCGGTCGTCCACGCGCATCCATTTTCGCGACGCGGCAGACCGATTCCTAGAGTGCCTTCCGTACAACCAAAATGCGCCACGCTTCGTGAGCGCTCAAAATCCAGTCAACATGTTGATTTGGCGGAGAGAGAGGGATTCGAACCCTCGAAGGGCTTTTGACCCTTACACCCTTAGCAGGGGTGCGCCTTCGACCACTCGGCCATCTCTCCGCTCGCGGAAACTCTTTGGTTCAGTCATCGCTCGTAAGCGCGCACCCGCGCGGGCGCGCCATGATACGGAAAGCCCCAGCGCCCGGCAAAAGCGCGCACCTCGAGCGCCTCACGCGAGCAGGTGCGCGCGGACGAATTCGCGCACCGACGCGAGCGCCGCATCGAGCGCCTCGGGCTTGCTGCCGCCGGCCTGGGCGAAGTCCGCCCGGCCGCCCCCGCGCCCGCCGACCAGCGCGGCCACCGCTCCGACCAGGTCCCCGGCCTTGATGCGCGCAGTCTGGTCGGCGGTCACGCCGGCCACCAGCACCACCCTGGAGGCATTCTCCACGCTCGCGAGCACGATCACGGCCGATTTGAGCCGCTCCTTGAGCTGGTCCACCGCGCTGCGCAGCGCCCCGGCATCCGCACCCTCCACCTTGGTCGCGACCACCTTGACACCCTGCACGTCCACGGCGCTTGCCGCGAGATCCACCCCTTGTCCGGATGCCAGCCGGTCCTTGAGCGCGCGGATCTCGCGTTCCATCTGCCGGACCCGCTCGAGCTGCTCGCGCACTTTGTCGCTCACATCCTCGCGCGAGCCGCGCACCAGGTTCGACACGTCCTTCAGCAGGGCGTCGTTGCGCTCCACGAAGTCCAGGGCGGCCTCACCGGTGAGCGCCTCGATGCGGCGCACGCCGGCGGCGACCCCGCTCTCGGCGGTGATCTTGAACAGTCCGATGTCGCCGGCGCGCTGCACGTGCGTGCCGCCGCACAGCTCCATCGAGAAGTCTCCGAGGCGCAGCACGCGCACGTCCTTGTCGTACTTTTCCCCGAACAAGGCGATGGCGCCCTGGGCCACCGCGCCGTCGTAGTCCATGACGCGGGTCTCGGCCGGCGCATTGGCGCGGATCTGCGCGTTGACCGCTCGCTCGATGGCGCGCAGCTCCTCGGGCGCGACGGGCTGGAAGTGCGCGAAATCGAAGCGCAGCCGGTCCGGCGCCACCAGCGATCCCTTCTGCTGCACGTGGGTGCCGAGCACCTGGCGCAGTGCCGCGTGCAGCAGGTGGGTCGCGCTGTGATTGAGCACGGTGGCCTGGCGCCGTGCGCCGTCCACCCGCGCCTCGAGCGTGTCCCCGACCCGGACCGTGCCCTCGGCGAGCGTTCCCAGGTGCGAGTGCGCGGCGCCGCGCTTCTGGGTGTCTGCGACGACGAAGCGCAGCCCCGGCGCGGTGAGCTCGCCGGCATCGCCCACCTGCCCGCCCGCCTCGGCATAGAACGGGGTGCGATCGAGGATCACCTCGCCCTCCTCGCTCGCGCTGAGCGCCTGGACGGGCGAGCCGTCCTTCAGCAGCGTGAGCACCAGAGCGAGCGAGGTGAGCTGCTCGTAGCCCTGGAACACGGTGCGCGCATCGACCGCGGCGCCGCCGCGCACGTCGACGGCGAACTTGCTCGCTTCCTGCGAGCGGCGCCGCTGCTCTTCCATCGCCGCTTCAAAGCGCGCCTGGTCGATGCTGAGGCCGCGCTCGCGCGCCACGTCCGCGGTGAGGTCGGCCGGAAAGCCAAAGGTGTCGTACAGCTTGAACACCGTGTCCCCGTCGATCACCTGCGCGCCGTGCAAGTTGCGGATGGCGCTCTCGAGCAGCACCATGCCGTTGGCGAGCGTTTCCGCGAAGCGCTCTTCTTCCTGCTTGAGCACTCGTTCGCTGACCGCGCGGCGCAAGGCGAGCTCCGGATAGGCGCCGCCCATTTCCTGCACCAGCACCGGGACGAGCTTGTAGAAGAACGGCTCGCGGATGCCGAGCTTGTAGCCGTGACGGATCGCGCGGCGGATGATCCGGCGCAGCACGTAGCCGCGGCCCTCGTTGCC
>JBOIAH010000122.1:0-2151 GCA_050739055.1 Steroidobacteraceae bacterium
CGGCAGCACAGTACGATGCGCGGCTCCGGCGGAAAGCACATCTCGGCCTTCTCGAGAGCATCGACCGCGAGGCGCAGCGCCGACGGAAACGGCGAGCCGGGCGCTTCAGTCGGGCTGCGCAGGTCGATCACGATATCGGCACGGCTGACCTCGCCCGGGGCGATGAACGGAATGACGGTACCGCGCGGCTCGGGGGCGCCCGCGAACGAGAACCCGCCCATACGCAGCGTACGGAAATCGACGCTGATGAGCTGACCGAGCACGCCCGGCTGCAGCTTGAGGAGCAGCGCGAGCGTCAGGTGCGCCTGCAGCGTGCCGATCACCCCGACCGCCGTGCCGAGGACGCCGGACTCGGCGCACGAGCCGGCGGTGCGCGGCAGCTCGGGAAACACCGCGCGATAGCTGGGCGCGCCCCCGCAGAAGGCCCCGACATAGCCCGACAGGCCGAGCACCGAAGCGCTCACCAGCGCGGTTGCCGACCGCTGACAGGCGTCGCTCAGTACGTAGGTCACCGCGAAGCTGTCCGCGGCGTCGACGACCACGTGCGCAGCGGCCACCAGGCGCGCCGCGTTCGCCGGCGTCAGGCGCTCATCGACCGTGTCGATCTGCACCCCGGGATTGAGCTGCCGCAGCGCCGCGCGTGCCGCCTGCGGCTTGCCCCGCCCGATATCGCTCACGCGATACAGCGGCTGGCGATGCAGGTTCGATTCCTCCACACGGTCGTGATCGACGATCACCAGTCGTCCGACGCCCGCGGCGGTCAGGTATTGCAGCACCGCGCAGCCGAGCCCGCCGGCGCCCACGACCAGCACGCTCGCCGCGGCGAGGCGCGCCTGCCCCTCCTCTCCCACCTCGGGGAGCACCGTCTGACGTGAATATCGCTCGGCCATGTCCTGCACCTCGCGTCCTCAAGGCACCTGCGTTCCTACGCCGCGGCACTCTCGGCAGCCCGCGCGGCGCTCAGCCACTGCCGTGCCCGGCCTTCAGGGTTTGCGGCCTTCACGATGTCGGTCACCACCGCCGCGGCGTCCGCGCCGGCGGCGAACACGCCCGCCAGGCGCTCGAGCGTCAGACCCCCGATAGCCACCAGCGGGATCGTTCCGCTGCGCCGCTTCCATTCCCCGATGCGCGCCAGTCCCTGCGGCTGCCACGGCATGACCTTGAGCAGCGTCGGGTAGATCGGACCGAGCGCCACGTAGTCGGGCTGGTACTCGAGCGCCCGCTCGAGCTCGGAGCGGTCATGAGTGCTGATGCCGACGCGCACGCCCGCGCGGCGCAGCGCCCCAACGTCCGCGCCGTCAAGGTCAGCCTGCCCGAGATGCACGAAGTCGCAGCCTTCCGCGAGTGCGATCCGCCAGTGGTCGTTGACGACCAGCTGTATTCCGGCCGAGGAGCACAAGGTGCGCGCGGCGCGTACCTGAGCGAGCAGCTCATCTTCGGGCGCGTCCTTGATGCGCAACTGCACCAGGCGCACCCCGAGGGGGGCGAGACGCGCGATCCACGCCGCGCTGTCGACGATCGGGTAGACACGGGCGAGACTCATAGGGCAACACGCATGGGGGCGAGACTCATCCGAGGAACGCCTGGCCGATCACCGGGGTGGAGGGTGCGGCCAGGTCCCGCGGCTCGATCGGGCCGGCCAGGTGGGCCGCGCGCCCGGCCTCGACCGCCTGCGCGAACGCCGCGGCCATGGCGGCCGGGTCCCCGGCCTGCGCGACCGCGGTGTTGATGAGCACCGCATCGAAGCCGAGCTCCATGGCGCGCGCCGCGTGCGAGGGAACCCCCAGGCCCGCGTCGATGATGAGCGGCACCCCGGGAAAGTGCGCGCGCAGCGCCGTGAGCCCGAAGAGATTGTTGAGCCCCCGGCCCGAGCCGATGGGCGCGCCCCACGGCATCAGCACCCGGCAGCCCGCCGCCAGCAGCCGCTCGGCCACCACCAGGTCCTCGGTGGTGTACGGAAACACCTCGAAGCCTTCCGCGCACAGGATGCGCGCGGCTTCGGTCAGGCCGAACACGTCTGGCTGCAGGGTGTCGTCCTCGCCGATGACCTCGAGCTTCACCCACGGGGTCGCGAACACCTCGCGCGCCATGTGCGCGGTGGTGACGGCCTCCTTGACCGAGTGGCATCCGGCGGTGTTGGGCAGTACGCGC
>JBOIAH010000123.1:0-12295 GCA_050739055.1 Steroidobacteraceae bacterium
CCTGCGTACCGCCCGGGGCGATCATCGGCGCGATCGGCACGGCGGGCTTCGTGGATGCCGAGCGGTACGTGGATCTCGCGGTATTCTCGGCGTACCGCGCGCGCAAGCCGCTCACCCCGGACCGCCGCGCGGTCGCCTCCTAAAGAGCCCAGCGCGCACCTCAGTGCACGGCGGACGGTCCCGGCCGTGCCCGCGCCTCGAGCCAACGGTTCTGCGGAGCATCCGCCAGCTCTGCGCGGAAGTACCGATCCAGCTGTGCCGTGAACTCACGCACGTCGCCGGGCGGATCCAGGCGACGTCCGAGTCGCACCCGATAGTTGATTGGCATCGAGGGTCGCCTGAACAGCGACCACCCCTTGCTCAGATACGGAGAGTCGGTCTCGATGATGAGCGTCTGAACCGCCACGCCCGCCTGCCTGGCGATGATGCCGACCCCGGCTTGAAGTGCGTTGATCGGTGACTGCGTGGTTCGCGTCCCCTCCGGGAACAGCAACACGATCCCGCCGCGGCGCAGCTCGGCACCGGCCTCGTGGATCATGTGCCGCGGCGGATCGCTGCGGATGTAGCGGGCGAGGCGTGCCCCCGCGCCCAGGAACAGGTTGTTCATGAGCGAGGACTTCATGACGCACGCCACCCGCGGCTCGTGCGCGATGATCAGCAGGGCGTCGATCAGGGTCGGGTGATTCGGAGCGAGGACCACGGCCGGACCGTCCCGCAGCGCGCGCAGCGCGCGCAGATCGAGCCGGTAGGCGCCCATCAGGCCCAGCGACCATACATACAGGCGAAACCCGACCAGGATCCCGAGTCGCCCGCAGCGCCTGCCTGGGCCGGCGGGCAGCACCAGCAGCAACGGCAGGGCCAGGACGGTCCACGAAAGACAAATGGCTCCGAGCAGCGTCAGAGATCCATAGAACATCAAAGTCTCGACGAAGTGCCGCGGGCGCACCAGCACCACACCTTGGGCACCGGCTTCTCGAGGCTCGCTTCCCGCTCCGATCACGTCCCAGGCCCCTTTGCTGTCTCGTGGACCACCGGGGACTAGATTAGTCTTTTTTTCCCCAGGCGCACTCCTCGCAGGCGAGACTGGGTGAGCCTCATTGGGGTCCCGTTCACAGACACCGGGTAGAATGGTTTGCAGCCTTGGCAACGCCTGAGAAGTTACGCATGCGTGGACTGTGCATCGCTTCTGTCCCGATGCTGCTGCTCCTGGGCGCATGTGTGCACGATCGAAGCGCTTCGCCTCCCGCAGCACCTGAAGGGGCCGCGCCTGCGCCGGCTGCGGCATCTGTCTTCGCGGTGCCCAGTCCCCCGCCCGCCGCCGCACCGCCCCCCATCCCGTCCGCGACGCCGCCGGGCACCGCGCTTCAAGGCGCGGCCCCGCAGGCCGCCGCTACCCCGGCCGTGCCCAAGGCCGCCCCAGCCGGGGGCGCGGCGCGATCCGCTGCCTCAACCCCGAAGGCCTCGCCACGGCAGGCCGCCTCGACATCCTCTGCGGCAAGAGCATCAGCGTTGCCCTCACCCACGGCGGCCCCATACCCGGTCACTCGCGCGCCGGTCACCCCGGCGCTCGATCTGGCTGCCCTCGAGCAGCGACTCAGAGATACCCACGCCATAGGGGTGTTCACCAAGCTCTCGCTCAAGAATCAGGTCGATGACCTGCTGGCGCGGTTCAAGGCCTACTACAACGGGCACTCGAAACAGTCGCTCCCGCAGCTGCGCCAGAGCTTCGAGCTGCTGTTGCTGAAGGTCGTGACTCTGCTGCAGGACGATGACCCCTCGCTTGCCAGCGCTGTATCCTCCTCGCGGGAGGCGATCTGGTCCGTGCTGAGTGACCCGAAGAAGTTCTCGAACATCTGATTCCCATCACCAGGAGTTGCCATGAGCCCGCGTTTGTCCGTTCTCGCTGTCCCGTTGCTGACGCTACTTGGCCCGACAGCTGCGATGGCGGCCGACGATCAGGCGTTTGCCAAAGATCTCAAGGCCACGATCGCCCTGCAGGGACTACCCTGCGATCAGGTGGTCAACTCAAGACGTAACGGGGACAGTGACTACACCGCCACCTGCAAGGACGGCAATCGCTACCACATCTTCGTCGATGCCGCCGGGCGCGTTGTCGTCAAGAAGCTCTGATCGGAGCCTCTGCGGGCAGACTGTCAACTACTTCCTCTTTCCAACCTCGATCCAGAACGGCTGCTTGGGATCGACTTGGGTGGTTGTGCCCGGACCGTAGCCGCTGATCTGCACGACCACACTCTCATCGCTCGCCGAGCCGTCCCAGTGCGGTGCGCGCGCCGGGTGCACCATCAGGCTGCCGGCCGGCAGGGGCACGGCGCGTGCAGGATCAAAGGTCGTGCCAGTACCGGTGTACCAGGTCCCCTCGAGCACCGTGACGTAGCGGGCGTTCGGGTGCCAGTGCGGCTGATCCATCACATGAGGTGGGAACCTGACCCGGATCACGTAGAGCCCGGGTCCGTCCGGATCACCCTGCAAGGTTGCCGTCTGCACTCCGTGGCCGCCGGCAACGTCTTGCCAGCGCACGTCCGCTGGGGTGATGCGCACGAAGAGAAAGTCCGCGGCCGGCTCCGCCCCTTTCACGGGAGGCGCCGGAATAATCTTTCGGCTGACGCTACTTGCGCTGGCGCCGCCGCTCACAATGTAACCGGCGGTGACCAGCAGGCCTTTCTGTTCCGCGTCGGCACACCGATATAAAGTGACGGCAACTCCCTTGATACCCGTCATCCCGTCCCGGCGCGGGACCAACTGGCCCGCCACACCGTATGGCTCTCTTTTGCCCGTCTTCAGGTCGACGAGGCAATAGTAACGGTGTACCTGGGGCGGTGAACCCGCGTCGAAGTGTCCGCGAACCACTTCGTGATCCGGGTCCTGCGCAATGCCCTGCTTCAGGGACGAGAAAATACTTCCCGTGGGAGTCAGACTCTGTGCATCGCTTGACGCCGGGCTCTCCGAGGAGCCGGTTCCGGCCCCGGGCGGCGGCTCAGCCGGGGCGCTGGCGCCTGCGCAGAACAGCACGAGGCCCACGGCAAGACGCAGCAAATAGCGCGGAATTCGCCATGATGTGTTCACGTATCCCCCGATGCTGTTCTATCACCGCCCGTTGCGGATTCTAGCGATTCGCAAGGCGCTTCGCGCACCGCGGCTACCGCGGCCGATTGGTTCCCGATGGAGCACTTACGTTCCGCCTCCGGTCCGTTAGACTGCGCGTGAAGGGGCACGACATGTATTTGAACCATGAGTATCTGAGGCACAACAGGCGGTGTTCGAGCCTCATTTGCGCGGCACTGATTGGGGTCCAGGCGAGCGTTGCCATGGCTCAGAGCCCGCCTGCGCGGGAGAGCCTGCTGCAGGCACACGTGGCCTGGAGATTTGATCCCGTCAGGCGCTGCCCCTGAAACATCCTCATGCCGCGTGCCTCAGCGCCGATTGTTACCGTATCCGGACTCAGCAAGACCTACGCGGGCGGCTTTCAGGCGCTCAAGCGCATCGACCTGACGATCCGCCGCGGTGAGATCTTCGCGCTGCTCGGTCCGAACGGCGCCGGTAAGACCACCCTGATCAGTATCATCTGCGGCATCGTCACGCCGAGCGAGGGCACCGTCGTAGCCGACGGCCACGACATCGTGCGCGACTATCGCGCGGCGCGCAGCAAGATCGGCCTGGTGCCGCAGGAGCTTCACACCGACGCCTTCGAGAGCGTGTGGGCCACGGTGAACTTCAGCCGCGGCCTGTTCGGCCGGCCGCCGAGTGCCGGCCATTGCGAGCGGGTGCTGCGCGATCTGTCGCTGTGGGACAAGAAGAACTCCAAGATCATGACGCTCTCCGGCGGCATGAAGCGCCGCGTGATGATCGCCAAGGCGCTGTCGCACGAGCCGCAGATCCTGTTTCTCGACGAACCGACCGCCGGCGTCGACGTCGAGCTGCGACGCGACATGTGGCAGATGGTGCGCGCTCTGCGCGAGAGCGGCGTGACCATCATCCTCACCACCCACTACATCGAGGAGGCCGAGGAGATGGCCGACCGCATCGGCGTCATCAGCAAGGGCGAGCTGATCGTGGTCGAAGACAAGAGCGTGCTCATGCGCAAGCTCGGCAAGCGGCAGTTGACCCTGCAGCTGCAGAGCCCGCTCGCGCGGATCCCCGCCGAGCTGTCCGGCTATCCGCTCGAACTGGCCGACGAGGGGCATGCCCTGGTTTTCACTTTTGATACCCAGGCCAGGGAAACCGGCATTGCGACGCTCCTCAAGCGCCTCGGGGAGCTCGGCGTCGACTTCAAGGATCTGCATTCCAGCGAGAGTTCGCTCGAAGAGATCTTCGTCAACCTGGTGAGGGCCCGGGCATGAACGTGCACGCGATCCGCGCGATCTACCGTTTCGAGATGGCGCGCACCTTCCGTACCCTGATGCAGAGCATCGCCTCGCCGGTATTGTCCACGGCGCTGTACTTCGTGGTGTTCGGCGCCGCAATCGGCAAGCGCATGGGCGCCATCGACGGCGTCAGCTACGGCGCGTTCATCATCCCCGGCCTCATCATGCTGTCGCTGCTCACCGAGAGCATCTCGAACGCCTCGTTCGGAATCTATCTGCCGAAATGGTCCGGCACGATCTTCGAGCTGCTGTCCGCACCGGTGTCGTATCTCGAGGTGCTGCTCGGTTACGTAGGCGCCGCAGCCACCAAGTCGGCGCTGCTCGGCCTGCTGATTCTGGCCACGGCGCGCCTGTTCGTACCCTATGAGAGTGCGCATCCGCTGTGGATGGCGGGCTTTCTCATCCTGACCGCGGTTTCGTTCAGCCTGTTTGGCTTCATCATCGGTCTGTGGGCCGAGGACTTCGAGCAGCTGCAGCTCGTGCCGCTGATGGTGGTGACGCCGCTCACCTTCCTCGGGGGCGCGTTCTACTCGGTGAGCATGCTGCCGCCGATCTGGCAGAAGATCACCCTGTTCAATCCGGTGATCTATCTGATCAGCGGCTTCCGCTGGAGCTTCTACGGCGTCGCCGACGTCAACGTCGTGCTCAGCGCCGCAGCGACGCTCGGCTTCCTCGCGCTGTGCCTCGTGGTCGTGGCGTGGATATTCAGGACCGGCTACAAGCTCAAGACCTGATTCGGGCGGCAACCTCCTCGGCGCGCCGGTCATTCTCCTGTCAGACGCACCACCGGGAAGTACAGCCCCAGCGAGCGCCGCTCCCACCACAGGCCCCTGGCCTTTTCCCCGCGGTCGGCATAGCGGTAGTCGTAGAACCGCGCGCGCAGGTACCGCGGCGGCCTCACTGCAAAGGGATTCTTCTGCAGCAGCGCCGTCACCGAGGGTTCATTCCTCAGCAGCCTCTCGAGGAAACGCGGGAACCAGCGCAGACGCCGTGGGTCATCCAGCGCGGCGAACCACATCTGCCAGTCCAGGCGCGGCTGGTGCGGGATGTTCCACGGCGGGCGGCGCGCCACATCGCCGGGCTTGTAGCGGAATTCGTATTCGCGCCACTCGACGCCGTCGTAGGAACCCTCGATGACGATTTCGTCACGCTGCGTCGTCATGACCGCAAACAGGCCATAACTGCTGACGATGTGCAGCGGCTCGATGAGCTGGTCGAGCGCCCGCGCCACTGCGGGCGGCTCGCCCCCGAAGCGCTCATCCATCTGCACCAGGCTGCAGAACACGATCAGCAGCGCCACTACGCTCACGATGACCGTTACCGCCCGGCGTGGTGCCGCGCGGTCCGCGCGCCCCGGCAGCCGCTGCACCAGGCGCCGCGGCAGAATCCTCTTCACGGCCGCGTCGTCGAATAGCAGCACACACAGCAGCATGGTCTGAAGATTGAACCAGTTGTAGTTGCCGGTGAGCAGGATGCCGCTCTGCAGCAAGAGGATGCCGCAGGCCGCCCCGAAACGCAGCCGGCGGGGGCAGAAGATCAGCAACGGCAGGGCGAGCTCGACGAAAAACGTACCGGCGGTGGCGAGCCGCAGCGCGCCGGGCGGCAGCTGCGCGGCATACCAGGCGAGCGGCGTGGGCAGCGGCTGGGTGAGGAAGTGATAGGACAGCGCCGACAGGTTCCCCCAGTTCGGATCCCCGCTCAGCAGCTTCACCACGCCCGACATGAACATGAAGCGGAACAGCAGCCAACGCAGCAACCAGATGCCCGGCGTCGCAGCGAAGCTCAGCAGCAGCGCCAGGAATCCGGCCTCCAGCAGGAACGTATCCCACTGGTAAGTCATGAAGGCCTGCCCGCCGTACAGCAGCGACAGATACAGCACGTACAGAAGAAACAGGCTCAGGCGCGGCAGCAGATTGAAGACCAGCAGCAGCGACAGACCCGCTCCGGCCCAGCACACAGCCTGGATGGCGAGATCGCTGGCGTTAAACCAGAACACCATCGGCATCAGGAAGAACCGCTCGGGGCCCACGGCTCTGCCGACGGCAGCGACCAGCTCGGCGAGTGGCAGGATCCCGCGGCTGCCGATCAGCCCCTGAGCCTGCACGCCGAATGAGATGAAGGCCGACAGATAGATCAGCCCGAACAGGCGCAGGAACACCGCCGAGACGAGCGCGTGCTGCGGCGGGGCGTAATCCCTGCCCCACAGACACAGGCTGATGCGATGCATGCCTAAGCGGTGGGCGGCGATGAAGGCGTAGGCCCGCTCGGCGAGGTGCGCGAAACCGGGCAGTCTTCGATACAGCGCGAGCCACAGTCCCTTGCCGCGCGCGTGGCCCAGGACGAGGAAGCTCGCCTCGGCGGCGCTCGCCCGCTGTCCATTGGGCGCGAGGTACTGCACGGCGCGCTGAAAGTCAGCGCGCGGTATCGCCGGATACTGCGCCGCCACGTCCTGATACGGCCGGTAATCGACACGCTCGCCCGTGAGCTTCTGCCAATAGCGCGCCCAGTAGGTGCAAAACCCGCAGTCGCCGTCGTAAATCAGCAAGGGCCGCGGACCGGCCGCCGGCTGCTCGACCGCCGGGGCGGACTGTTTTCCCGACTCCTCTTGCACCGCCTCACTATGCCGCATCACGCCGTCGGGCCGCTGCCCGATCAGCCAGCCTGAATGCATCGGCGGCTCGCGGCTCCCCCCGGCGCGGGGGCGGATTGACCCTTCGGGTGAATTCGCTATAATTAATGCGAATGATTCGTATTCGTATCACTGGATCCATCTGCCCGTCGCCGTGAGCGTCCGTGCCATCACGCTCGCCGTCCTGTCGCTCGTTGCCGCAGGTCCCGCTCTCGCCCAGGGCGGCGATGCGGCACTGGAGGACGGCGCTGCCGGCCCGGGCTCCATCGGCTCCGAGACTGTGCTCGTGGAGGCGGACCGTGCGAGCGGCCCTCACCTCTCGGATGCGGGCACCGCCGACTATGCAATTCAGGCGGCCGACATCGACCGCCTGCCGGCCGGCACGCGCACCCCGATCACCGAGGTCCTCGCGCAGTTCCCGGGCGTCGCCATCGATCAGAACCAGCAGATTCACATCCGCAGCACCGAGGGACCGCAGTTTCAATACCAGATCAACGGCTTCCTCGTGCCGCTGGACATCAACACCAATCCCCCA
This sequence comes from Steroidobacteraceae bacterium, assembly GCA_050739055.1. Taxonomy (GTDB): domain Bacteria; phylum Pseudomonadota; class Gammaproteobacteria; order Steroidobacterales; family Steroidobacteraceae; genus 13-2-20CM-66-19. The sequence goes on from JBOIAH010000123.1 coordinate 7,547, forward strand.
TTCGTCTCGATGCTCAACCCGCTGTTCATCCAGCGGCTCGACCTGCTGGTCGGGACCGTCCCCGCCCGCTACGGCTTTGCGACCGGAGGCGTCGTTGACCTGCAGACCAAGGATGGGTGCCTCGCGCCGGGTGGAGAGGTCAGTGTCCAGGGGGGACAGCGCTCGACGCTGTCGCCAAGCATCGCATATGCGGCCTGCAACGGCGCTTTCAGCAGCTACTTCAGCGCGCGCGAAACCTGGAGCAATACCGCCTTCAGCAGTGCGACACCCGGCCCGACCCCCATCCACGACCAGTGCCGACAGCAGCAGGCGCTGGGGTTCTGGTCCTACGCGCTGGCGACGCAGACCCGCCTCGCGCTCCTCATCGCTGCGACGCACAGCGACAATCAACTGCCGAACGCGTCGGGACTCGCCCCGGCCTTCACCGTCGCCGGCTTCACGCAGATTCCACCCTCTGCCGACATTGATTCGCGGCTCAATTTTCGCGATTACCTTGCGATGGCGAGCCTCAAGAGCTCGCCCGCGCCGGGTCTGGATGTGCAGCTCGCCTATACGGCGCACTTCATCTCGCAGGTCTTCAACCCGGATCAGGCGGGCGAGCTGGTGTATCAGGGCGTCGCCTCGCAGGCCTCCCATGAGGACCGGGACAACACGCTCGAGGGGGACCTGCGCCGGGTGAGCGGCGCACACACGCTCGAGGCGGGCTTGTATGTCGGGGCATACGGGGTGAGAAACAGCGTCGACTCGCTGGTTTTTCTTGCGGACGCCAACGGCCAGCAGACGAGCAGCGTGCCCCTGAGAGTCCTGACCGGCAGCTCGACAACCAATGTCGTCTCGGCCCTGTATGTGAGCGACCTGTGGCGCCTCACCCCGCGCCTGAGCGCCGGCCTCGGCCTGCGCGCCGAGGAGCTCACCGGCTATACCCACGCGCGCCAGTTGAGTCCCAGGCTGAATCTCACCTTTCGCCCTGACGCCGCCGTCGATCTCCACGCGGGTTTCGCGCGCCTTCTGCAGGTCCCGTCCCTGCTGGGCATCGCGCCGGGCACCCCGGCGGCCTTCGCGGGCACCACGGCGGCGGGCCCGCCGGGTGCAACGCTGCCGCTCGCCGAGGACGACTACGAGTACGACGCCGGCCTCGTCGCGCGCCCGACACAACATCTCACGCTCTCGGTCGACAGCTACTACCAGCGGGCGATCCGTTACCTCGACACCGGACAGTTCGGTGTCGTGCCGATCTTTGCGCCCTTCAACTACGGCCACGGCCACCTGTGGGGGGCCGAGCTCGCGGCGCAGTACCGGGTGCGCGACTTCCTTGCCTACGCCACCTACACGGTCGGCAAAAACTGGCAGCAAGGCGTCGTGACCGGACAGTTCAATTTTCCGCCCGACGAGCTCGCCTACATTGATGCCCACCCGATCCTGCTCGATCACCAGCCGATCCACGGCGCGACCGCGGGCGTGAGCTATGAATTCGGCCGCTATGCGCTGTCCGGCGATGCGCTCTACAGCAGCGGGCTCGCCACCGGCTTCGCGGACACGCGGACTCTGCCCCAGGTCATCCAGATCAACGCGAGTGCCGAACGGACGCTGCAACTTCCGGGGCGGTTGCCGGTGTCGATCCGCTTGAGCGTCCTCAATCTCCTCGACCGCGTGAACCAGATCCGCTCGGCCCAGGGCATCGGGATTTTCCAGGCAGCCTATGGGCCGAGGCGGACCGTGTACGCCACGCTGAGCGTGCGGTTCTGACCGCGCTGCAGCGAGCTACACCGGGTGCTGCAAGGCGCGGAAGATGAAGACTGCGCCGAGAATCACGAACACGCCGCTCGCCGCGATGTGGATCGCCTTCAGCGGCAGGCGCTCGGAGAAGGCCTTGCCCACGAACACCACCGGGATGTTGGCGAGCAGCATGCCCGCCGTCGTACCGGCGACGACCACGGCAAGATTGGAATAGGCGGCGGCGAGAGCGACGGTTGCGATCTGGGTCTTGTCGCCAATCTCGGCGATGAAGAGCGCGATGAAAGTCGCCGTGAAGGCGCCGGCACGGCGGGTTCGGGTCGAGCCCTCCTCATCCAGCTTTTCGGGTTTGAGAGTCCACAGCGCCATGCCGATCATGCTGACTCCCACGACCGTGTCCAGGAGGGTCGGCGTCATGAATCGGCCGAGTCGCACACCGATGAGTCCCGCGAGTGCGTGATTGGCGAGCGTGGAGCACAGCACTCCCGCCAGGATCGGCCAGGGCCGGCGGTAGTGAGCCGCCAGCATCAGGGTCAGCAGTTGAGTGCGATCGCCCATTTCCGCGATCGCCACCGTCGAGATCGACACCAGGAAGGATTCCACGAGAAGAGCGCCGGTGTCCGCTGGCGAGGTTCTGCGCCGTCTTCGAGCGCAGGCAAGCGCGGGGAGCGTAAGGGCGCTGCGCGGGCGGCCTCAGCCGGCCGGCGGACTGCTGCCCGAGAAGCGGATCGCCTTGGCGCCCTGGATCGGCCCGACGGTCGCCTGATCGCTGACATACAGCTCGACGTCGCGCTCGAAGCGCAGCTCGCCCTGCACGACGGCACCCGGGCCGATCACGATGCGCGGCTTGTGCGAATAGAAGCTGAACCAGCTCGTGTTGGGCTTCTCCACCAGGATGCCAGCTTCGACGCGCGAGGCGCCGCCGATGTCGATGTCGCCCTGCACGGTGCGCAGCCCGCCGGCCACGTGAGCCGCGCTCAGCCTGATGTGACCGTTGACGTTCTTGACCGCACCGCCGACATCCGCGCCGCTGCGGAGATTCATTCCGCCATTCACGGTCGTGATGGAGCGGGTGACGTGCGCTCCATCCCCGAGTGTGACCGCGCCGTTGACCGTGGACACCGAGTCCGCCGAGGCGTGCGCGCCCACCTCGACCGAGCCGTTGACGGTCCTGGCCTCGGCGACCACGGCGTTGTCCTCGATGTCGATGGAGCCGTTGACGGTTCCCACCGATCCGCTGTGCTCGCCGGCGGGCACGTGGATGGAGCCGTTGACGGTGCTCGCGCCGCCCGGGCCCGCCGTCACATCCCCGTTGGGGCCGAAGCCGCAACCGCCCACCACCGTCGCCGCGGCGAGCAACGCGAGCGAATAAAAGAGCCGCATGCCGGAATCCTCCTGTGCCAGGGATTGCGCAGCATACTTCGCAACAGTACGGTTAGGGAACTGCGCCCTTGCTAGGCGCCGGCGGCGGCGGCGCGCGCGCGCAGAGCTTTCAGCGCTCGGTAGCGCCCGGTCGCTGACAGCTCCTCACGGGCTGCCTGCGCCGTCCACAGCGCGTTGCGGCGGGCGACGAACCGACTGTGCGAAAGCTGCTCGAGTGAGCCGGCCTTGGCGAACAGGAAGCCCTGCCCGGCGACGCAGCCCAGCGCCAGGAGCGCTGCGACCTGCGGCTCGAGCTCGATGCCCTCGGCCACCGTCTCGAGTCCGAGCGTCTCGCCCAGCGTGACGACCGCGCGTGCCAGCTCCGGCCCGTTGTCGGAACCGGTGAGGCGGCTGACGAACGCCCGGTCGATCTTCAGAATGTCGATCGGGAAGCGGTGCAGGTAGGACAACGATGAGTAACCGGTGCCGAAGTCGTCGATCGCCAGTTTGACGCCGAGCGCCTTCAGGCGCTGAAAGCGCTCGAGGTTCGCGTCGGTGTTGTACATGATCGTGCTTTCGGTGAGCTCGATAACCAGGTTGCCGGGCTCGAGTGTGGATTCCTGCAGCGCCTGCGCGACGTCGTGCGCCAGCTCGCCGTGTTGCAGGTGCCGGCCGGAGATGTTGACCGCCAGCCGCAATCCGCCCCCGCCGGCGACCGACTTGCGCCACGCACACATATCCTGGCAGGCCTGCTTGAGAACCCAGCGGCCGAGTTTCACGATCTGGCCGCACTCCTCCAGAACCTGGATGAACCGCGCGGGCATCAGTACGCCGGCCTCCGGATGGCGCCAGCGCACCAGCGCTTCGACGCCGAGCAGGCTGTTTGTGCCCAGGTCGACGATCGGCTGATATTCGAGAAAGAATTCCTGCTGCGTGAGCGCCCGGCCGATGTCCGCCTCGAGACGCAGCCGCTCGTGCAGCTTGGCCTGCATCTGCGGCTGGAAGGTGATGTGGCGGTTCTTGCCCCCCGCCTTGGCGTGGTACATGGCAATGTCGGCGTTGCTGAGCAGCGTGTCGGCGCCGGCTTCGGCGGCCGAGAAGGCCACCCCGATGCTTGCGCCGACGCGCACCTCGGTCCGGTCGAGCGGAAACGGCACGCCCAGCGCGTCGATCAGCGCATCCGCCAGGTGCTCCACATCGACGCTGTTCGCGATCCCCTCCACCAGAATGGCGAATTCATCTCCCCCGAGTCGGGCGACGGTGTCCGAGGAACGGGTCGTCTTGATGATCCGCTGCGCGACCGCCTGCAGCAGGCGATCGCCGGCATCATGACCGAGTGAATCGTTGATGTTCTTGAAGTTATCGAGATCCAGGAACATGACCGCGACGGAGCTCTGGCCGCATTGGGCCAGTGTCAGTGCATGTTGCACGCGATCGCGGAACAGGTTGCGATTTGCCAGCAGCGTCAGCGGATCGTGGAATGCCAGCTGGCGCAGCTGCTCCTCGAGCGCCTTGCGTTCGCTGATATCGCGGAAATTGAGCGCCAGGCCCTGCACCGCCGGATCGCCCGTTAGATTGCTGCCGACGCCTTCGATCACGTAGCGCTTGCCCCCGCGTTCGATGCGCAGCTCGACCGGGCCCACGGTTCCGGAT
>JBOIAH010000124.1:0-4875 GCA_050739055.1 Steroidobacteraceae bacterium
TCTGATGACTCCGGGAGCCGGCTGAATGGAGCCACCCACGAGATCGGCTCGATAGGTTTCAAAGACGATCCTTTGGGTGGCTGGATTGAAGTGAGCGCCCTTGCCGTTCCAGGGCCCCGCAGTCGAAGGCCAATTGGCGGGCTGGTTGTACGTAGCGTTGGTAGTAGTGGCGGTGGACGGATCGACACCCACGATAAAATGTTGTGGGTTACCGGCAGCCACAGTGCCCGCCAGGGTGACGCTCTGCGGGCTGCCCGACGCATCGTCGGTGATCGCGAGTGACCCGGCGAGCGTACCGGCAGTCGTGGGAGCAAACGTCACCTGGACCGTGCAGTTCGCGCCTGCAGCGAGGCTCGCAGGGCAATTGTTCGTTGCGGTGAAGTTCCCGGCGGTGGCGATGCGCGAAATCGCCAGCGCGGCAGTGCCGGTATTGGTCACCAGGATGGACTGAGCGGCGCTGGTGGTTCCCGCCGCAGGACTGGCAAAGGTCAGGCTGGACGCCGACAAACCGATCGCCGGCGCCGCCGGCGGAGGAGGAGTATCTCCACCACCACCCGAGCCACCGCAGCCGTCGCATCCGAAGGCCGCGAGGCCGGCGAGCAGGGTTCCGTGAACGACGAACCGGATCCCGTTGGTTGTCATCACCACTCCCATATGAGTTACAACAGCGCACGGCCGCGGTCACGTCAGCAAGCACTGCCGACGCCCCGTGTCGCATCCTTCGCCGCGGCAGATTCCCTGGTGGTTGACCTGGGGGTTCGCGCGAGCTCAACGACGCGGCATTTAATAAGTTGAATCGTTCCAATGTCGTGACGGCAATCACGGCCGATCGCCGGGGACACGGGCGCTTCGTGTTCGCGGCGCTGAACTGTGACCGCAATCACTCAAGGATCGCCGCGTTGCCGACTAGCGTGCCGCCAGCGGATTTCGGGTCCTGACCTCGCCAAAGCGAGCGCCGTGGCCGGCGGCGTCGGAGGCGAGCAGATGCGCTCATGCGTGACGATCGCCAGGAACTCATGCAGGCACGGCCACGGGAGAGCCCAGGAGGCGGCGCCCTGCGCCAGCTCGCGCAGACACGCAGCGGCGGGCTCATGCCACGGGCTGTCGCCCAACCCAAGCATTGCAGACGCGCCCCCGCATGCGCGCATCCATTCCACCGGGCCGGGCGTATAGGATGGTGGAAAGTGCCAGAACACCTGAAGATCGTCCGGCAAGAGACCTGATTATGAAACTGCGGCGTCTCGCTTCCCTGGGATTGCTCCTCGGCGTCCTCGCGTGCTCGGGCGCGGCCGGCGCGGCCGGCGCCGCGGGCGCAAGCGATGCGCAAAAGTCCATCCGCTGGCGCACGCAGTGGGATCAGGCGCTCTTCGCGCAGGCGGCCCGGGAGCATCGGTTCGTGCTGCTCGATCTGCACGCCGTGTGGTGCCACTGGTGCCACGTCATGGACGAGCAAACCTATGCCAACGCCTCGGTCATCGCGCTCATCGAGCAACGCTACGTGCCGGTCAGCATCGACGCCGACTCCGATCCCGCTCTCTCCAGCCGCTACGGGGACTGGGGGTGGCCGGCGACCATCGTGCTCGCCGCCGACGGCACGGAAATCGTCAAGCGGCGCGGCTTCATACCGCCGCAGCAGATGGCCTCGCTCCTTCAGGCCATTATCGATGACCCGAGCCCCGGGCCCTCGGTGGGGCGTCCCTCGCCGGCGGTGGCCGCCACCGGCAGTGCGCTCGTGAGTGAGGCGCAGCGCGCCGCTTTCAAGAAGACCTACGACGAGGCGTATGACTCCAAGTACGGCGGCTGGGGAAGCGGTCAGAAGTTCCTCGACGCCCCGACGATGGAGTACACGCTCGCGCTCGTCGCGGAAGAGCGCGACAAGACAGCGGAGCAGCGCGCGCGGCAGACACTCGATGCGAACCTGAAGCTCATCGATCCCGTCTGGGGCGGCGTCTCGCAGTACTCGGAGACCATCGACTGGGCGTCCCCGCACTACGAAAAGCTGTTGTCGTTCCAGGCCGATGACCTGCGCCTCTACAGTGACGCTTATGCACGCTGGCACGATGCGCGGTATCTGAAGGCCGCGCTCGCCCTGCAGCACTATGCGACGACGTTCCTCAGGTCCTCCGAGGGCGCGTTCTACGTGAGCCAGGACGCCGATCTCTCCGCGAAGGTCACCGGCCACGAGTATTACTCGCACGATGAGGCGGCTCGGCGGCGCCTGGGCACTCCTCGCATCGATACCCACGAGTACGCGCGCGAGAACGGCTGGGCGATCCGCGGACTCTGCCGCCTCTACGACGTCACGGGAAACACCGGGGCACTCGACGAAGCCCTGCGCGCGGCGGACTGGGTGCTCGCGAACCGCGCGTTCCCGGGCGGCGGCTTTCGTCACGATGCGCAAGACACCGGCGGACCGTATCTCGACGACACGCTCTCCATGGGTCAGGCATTTCTCGCGCTGTACCGCTCCACAGGCGAGCGGCGCTGGCTCACGCATGCGCGGGGCGCGATGGTCTACATCGATGCGAATTTCAGCGATGCCCGCGGCGGGTTCTTTGCCGCTCCGGCACCCAGGGGCGCGACGGGCGTGTTCAGGAATCCCGCGCGCACGCTGGAAGAGAACGCCGCGGTCGCGCGGTTTGCAAACCTGCTGAACCGCTACACGGCCGACGCGCGCTACCGGAAGTCCGCGCTCAACGCCATGAGGTTCCTGGCGACTGCGGCTGGATCAGACGACCTGCACACGGACATCCTGCTGGCTGATCGTGAGCTCGCCGCGGCCCCCATCCACATCACGGTCGTCGGGGGCAAGAACGACCCCGAGGCGCGCGCCCTGCATGCCGCGGCGCTCACGTTTCCCGCCGTTTACCTGCAGGTCGACTGGTGGGATCGGAGCGAAGGCCCGCTGCCCAATCCAGAGATCCGCTACCCCGTATTAAAGAGAGCCGCTGCATTTGCCTGCACGCAGAATGCCTGCTCGACTCCGGTGTATGAGCCGGGGGAGATCTACAAGACCGTCACGACCGCGCTGTTGTCAGACTGATTGAGGCTTTGACCTCCCCTCTCGCGACAGGACCTTAGATATGCCGAAGATCCTCGGAGGCATCGAACACGTCGTCGTCGTGATGCTCGAGAACCGCTCGCTCGACAACATGCTGGGTACTCTGCATGCGAACGGCAGCCCGCCGTCCGTCGTGCTGCCTGCGGGCAGCGCACCCACCTTCGAAGGTCTGCGCGCGGGGCTCTCGAACCCCTCGAACCCGGGTTACTTCAAGGGCGATCCTCCCCGGAACGTCCCGGCCGCGCCTGCCGTGCAGTCCTCCACCATCCCCGACCCGGATCCCGAGGAGACGTTCACCAACGTCACGTTCCAGATCTTCGGCCCCGAGGGCCCGAGCCCGGCTCCGCGCTGGCCGATGCAGGGCTTCGTCGTAAACTATGCGCAGACGGGCGCGGCGGATGCGACGCAGATCATGCAGCATCACGCAACCGCTCAGGTGCCGATCCTCGCCGCGCTCGCCTGCAACTACGCGGTGTCGGACGCCTGGTTCGCATCGGTGCCTTCGCAGACCTGGCCCAATCGTGCCTTCGTCCACGCTGGGACCTCCAACGGCCGAGTGGATAACGGCAGCCCGCCCGACCCGCGCGCGTGGGACGTCCCGACGATTTTCAACGTGCTCGACTCGTTGAAGGTGAGCTGGGCGGTCTACCACGATACGGTGCTGGTCCCCTCGCTCACCCGCACCATGTTTCCGCAGCTGTGGCCGCTGTCGTTCGACGGCAATTTCCGGGGATTCGATGACTTTAAGGACGGTTGCGCGAACGATCGCCTGCCGCGGTACGCCTTCCTCGAGCCGAGCTTCCTGATGGAGCCCAACGACGAGCACCCGCCCCACGATGTCAACGCCGGCGAAGCCTTCCTGCACGCCATCTGGACCGCGGTGAGCACCTCCCCGGCCTTCGCGCAGACCCTCCTCGTCATCACCTACGACGAGCACGGCGGCTGCTACGATCACGTGCTGCCCCCCTTCGGCGCGACGCCTCCGGATGCGGTGAGCACGCCCGGGGATCAGGGCTTCGGCTTCGACCGCTTCGGCGTGCGTGTGCCCACGGTGGTCGTCTCACCGTGGATCGCGGCCGGCACGGTGTTTCGCTCGGATACGGCCGTGCCGTACGATCACACCTCCATTCTCGCGACGCTGCGCGACTGGCTCGCCATCCCCGCGTCCGCCATGCTCGCAAGCCGCCGCATCGCCGCGGCACCGACGCTCGGCCAGCTCATGATGCTGCCCGCGGCGCGGACCGATATCCCGACGCTGTCCGTTCCTCCGACGAGGACGGTCTCAACCCCGACCACCAGCGCACCGAACGACCTGCAGCGGAGCCTGGTGAGCGGCACCGCGCGCCGTGACGGCAAGGATCCGGCCGCGGAGCTCGCGCAGATCCACACGCGCCAGCACGCGATCGAGTTCTTCCAGCGGCGCGGGCGGTGAGATGTCCTGGTCGCAGGAGCGGCAAAGCGGCGATGCCACTGCTAGAGTGGAAGAACCGTGCAAGCCAGGGGTCCCCCCAATGCGAGCTGGACGGGAGCTTCGCGAGGAAAATCGCCGCTACTACGACTTGCTCTGGTCCGGTGCCCGCCTGGTCGAGCCTCATCGGTTCAACACCTGGCCCCTGGTACAGACCCTGTTGTCCGAGTCCGGTCGAAGGCTCGAGGTGGCACCGGGCTTAAGACCTCGCCTGCCGATCGAGGGCACCGAATTTGTGGACATCAGCGCACCGGCCCTCGCTAAGCTCCGCGGGCGTGGCGCGCGGACCGTGCTGGGTGAGGTGACGGCCCTGCCCTTCGCCAGTGCGACGTTCGATCTCGTATGC
>JBOIAH010000125.1:0-2781 GCA_050739055.1 Steroidobacteraceae bacterium
CCATCTGGAACGGCGGCGCGTAGTCCATGCTCTCCAGCTGGCTCGCGACCGCCGCGGTGATCTCGCGGCGCCCGTGCCCGGCGTTCACGCACCACAGGCCCGCGACGGCGTCGAGAATCTGGCGGCCGTCGGAGGTCCAGTAGTGCATGCCGCTCGCACGCGCGAGCAGCCTTGGCTGTGCCTTGAACTGCCGGTTGGGGGTGAAAGGCAGCCACAGCGCCTCGAGGTCGGATCGCTTCAGGGCTTCGGTCGGGGTGGACATGGGGACTTAAGCGCGCGCTGGGGTAGGCGCGCGATGATAAATAAAGTGGACAAAGCAGGCCACCGGGGCGATATTTTGGCCTTTCTTGTCTAAGATCCTAAACACTCATGAGTATCGACGTCGGCGCGCGCCTGCGCAGCGTGCGCACCACATTCGGGCTCTCGCAGCGCGAGCTGGCGCGCCGCGCGGGAGTCACTAACGGACTGATTTCCCTCATCGAGCAAAACCGGGTGAGCCCCTCGGTGAGCTCGCTGAAGAAGGTGCTCGACGGAGTCCCCATGCCGCTCGCCGAGTTCTTCACCCTGGACTTGAGCGCCGCGCCGCAGGTGTTCTTCGGCGCCGAGGAACTGGTCGAGCTGGGCAATCCGGAAGTGTCGCTGCGCCTGGTGGCCGCGCAGCGCGTCGGCCGGCAGCTGACGCTGCTGCACGAGCGCTACGCGGCGGGGGCAGCGACCGGGGAGGACATGCGGGCGCACCGCGGGGAGGAAGCCGGGGTGGTGATTCGCGGGCGCATCGAGCTCACCGTCGGTGGCGCGACCCGGGTGCTCGGACCCGGGGAGGCTTATTATTTCACCAGTCAGCTCCCGCATCGCTTCCGCAATATCGGCCGCGAGGCGTGTGAGATCATCAGCGCGTGCACCCCACCGACCTTTTGAAGGGCACCGAAGCAGTCATGAATGCAACACCCGAGGCGATCTCCTGGCACGAGCGCGCCAGCGCGCTCACCTTGCGCACCAAGGCCTTCATCGACGGGCGCTACGTCGACGCGGGCGGCGGCGCGACCTTCGATTCCATCAACCCCGCCACCGGCAAGCTCCTCGCGCGGGTCGCCGCCGGCAACGACGCGGATGTCGACCGCGCCGTGAAAGCGGCGCGCGCCGCCTTCGCCGGCGGGGCCTGGGCGAATCTTGCGCCCGCGGAGCGCAAGAGGATCCTGCTGCGCTTCGCCGATCAGATCGTGAAGCACGGCGATGAGCTCGCGCTGCTCGAGACGCTCGACATGGGCAAGCCGATCACCGACAGCCTCAAGATCGACATCCCGGGAGCGGTGCGCTGCCTGCGCTGGTACGCGGAGAGCGTCGACAAGGTGTACGACCAGGTCGCGCCCACGGGTCCCGCGGCGCTGGCGCTCGTCACGCGCGAACCGATGGGGGTCGTGGGGGCGATCGTGCCGTGGAACTTTCCGCTGCTGATGGCGGCGTGGAAATTCGCGCCGATTCTCGCCGCCGGCAACTCGCTGGTGCTGAAGCCTTCGGAGAAATCCCCGCTCACCGCACTGCGGGTGGCGGAGCTCGCGGTGGAGGCGGGCGTTCCCGCGGGGGTCTTCAACGTGGTGCCGGGACTCGGGCCGGCCGCGGGCAAGGCCCTGGCGCTGCACATGGACGTCGATTGCATCGCCTTTACCGGCTCGACCGCGACCGGCCGCCAGGTCATGCAGTACGCCGGGCAGTCCAATCTCAAGCGCGTATCGCTCGAGTGCGGCGGCAAGTCGCCCAATATCGTGCTGGCCGACTATCCGGACCTCGACCGGGCCGCCAAGGCCGCGGCGTTCGCCATTTTCTTCAACCAGGGGGAAATGTGCTCGGCGGGCTCGCGGTTGCTGGTCCAGGAGGACATCCGGGACGCGCTGCTGGAGAAGGTGCAGGCGATCAGCAGGAAGCTCCAGCCCGGAGACCCGCTCGATCCCGCCACACGCCTCGGCGCGATCGTCGATGAAACTCAGATGAAGCGCGTGCTCGGCTACATCGATTCGGGCCGCAAGGACGGCGCCAACGTGCGCTTCGGTGGGCGCCGCGTGCGCGAGGACAGCGGCGGGTACTTCATCGAGCCCACGGCGTTCGACGGGGTGCAGCCGCGCATGGCGATCGCGCGCGAGGAGATCTTCGGACCGGTGCTGTCGACCATCACGTTCCGGACCGTGGAGGAGGCGATCGGGATCGCCAACGACGTGATCTACGGGCTCGCGGCCGCGGTGTGGACGCGCGACGTGACGACCGCGCACCGCGTGGCGCGCGCGCTGCGCGCCGGCACGGTGTATGTCAATTGCTACGACGCCGACGATCTGACCGTGCCGTTCGGCGGCTACAAGCAGTCGGGCATCGGCCGTGACAAGTCGCTGCACGCGCTCGAGAAGTACACCGAGCTGAAGACGACCTGGATCGATCTGTCGTGAGCAGCCGGGCGCCGTGACCCGTGCTGCGCGGGCCGCGGGCAGGACGCGCGCCCGCGTAGAGTCGTGAACGCACCGGCCCTCAAGTTCCTCGCCAGCGCCCCGCGCGGGCTCAGCGATCTCCTGGCGCGCGAGCTGACCGCCTGCGGCGCGCACCAGGTGCGCGAGCGTTCCACCGGCGTTGCTTTTGCCGGGACGCTGGAAAGTGCCTACCGCGCCTGCCTGTGGTCGCGGGTCGCCAACCGCGTGTTCCTCGAGCTCGCGCAGTTCGAGGCGCGTGACGCGCAGGAATTCCACGCCGCGGTGCGGCAGGTCGACTGGCCCGCGCACCTCACGCCCACGGTGACGC
>JBOIAH010000126.1:0-1920 GCA_050739055.1 Steroidobacteraceae bacterium
TATCCGTAACCGCTCTCGGGCGCGGTGGGCGTGACGCCGAAGGTGGCGAGCTGACCCTGCGCGGCGGCGGCGAGCGCGGTGCGCACCGCCCGGTGGAAGGCGGGGATGTCCTTGATCACGTGATCGGCGGGCAGCACGAGCAGGACCGGATCGACCGCATTGGCGTTCGCCGCGAGACCCTTGAGCGCCGCATGCGCGGCAAGCGCGATGGCCGGTGCCGTGTTGCGCCCGAAGGGCTCGAGCACCATGGCGCGCGGCTCGACCTTGAGCTGCCGCAGCTGCTCGGCCACGAGGAACCGGTGCGCCTCGTTGCAGACGATCACCGGCGCGGCAGCGTCGAGACCTTCCAGACGCAGCGCGGTCTGCTGCAGCATGGTGCGCGCGCCGGTGAGGGCCAGCAGCTGCTTGGGATACAGCTCGCGCGACAGCGGCCACAGCCGCGTGCCGGCGCCGCCCGAGAGAATGACTGGTGTGAGCATCGCGGCAGGTCCTGCGCAAAAGGTGCGAATCAGCCGGTGGCGAGCGGCTTGCCGCGGCCGATCGCATAGTAAGTGAGGCCGAAGCGGCTCACCATGGCCGGGTCATAGAGATTGCGGCCGTCGAAAATGACCGGGCCCTTGAGAATCTCTTTCAACCGGTCGAAGTCGGGACTCCTGAACTCCTGCCACTCGGTGACGATCGCGAGCGCATCTGCCCCCTCGGCGGCCTGGTAGGCGTTGCCCGCCAGGGTCACCCCCGCCTCGCCCGCATAGATACGCTGTGCCTCGCCCGCCGCCACCGGATCGTAGGCCTGCACGCGCGCTCCGGCCTTCAGCAAGAGATCGATGAGCGTGCGCGCGGGAGCCTCTCGCATGTCGTCGGTGTTGGGCTTGAACGCAAGCCCCCACAGCGCCACGGTGCACCCGCTCAGGTTCCCGGCGAAATGCCGCGACATCTTGTGGAACAGTATCTGCTTCTGCCGGCCGTTCACCGACTCTACGGCGTTGAGGATGGCCGGTTCGTGCCCGGCCTCGTTTGATGAGCGGATGAGGGCCTGCACGTCCTTCGGGAAGCAAGAGCCGCCGTAACCGGTACCCGGATAGATGAAGCTGTAGCCGATGCGCGGATCGGAGCCGATGCCGATGCGCACCTTCTCGATATCGGCGCCGACCCGCTCGGCGATATTGGCCAGCTCGTTCATGAAGCTGATCTTGGTCGCCAGCATGGCGTTCGCGGCGTACTTGGTGAGCTCGGATGAGCGGATGTCCATGACGATGAGGCGGTCGTGGTTACGCGTGAAGGGCTCGTAGAGCGCGCGCATGAGCTCGGTGGTGCGCGGGTTGTCGGTGCCGACGACGACCCGGTCGGGCTTCACAAAGTCTGCGATCGCGGCCCCCTCCTTGAGGAATTCCGGGTTCGAGACGACATCGAACTCGACTTTCACGCCGCGCTCGGTGAGGGTCTTCTCGATCTCCGCGCGCACGCGATCGGCGGTGCCGACCGGGACGGTGGACTTGGTGATGACGATGCAGTAGCGGCTCATGTACGTGGCGATGGTCCGTGCCACGGCGAGCACCGAGCGCAGATCCGCGGCTCCATCGACCCCCGGCGGCGTGCCCACCGCGATCAGCTGGAAGAGCCCATGCTCGGCGCCCTGATGAGCATCGGTCGTGAACTCGATGCGCCCGGCCTGCGCATTGCGCTGGATGAGCGCCTCGAGTCCGGGTTCGTGGATCGGGACCTCGCCGCGCTTCAAGCGCTCGATCTTGCCGGGGTCCACGTCCACGCACACCACGTGGTTGCCCGCATCGGCGAGGCAGGCCCCGGTGACCAGGCCCACGTAGCCGGATCCGAAAATGGTGACGCGCATGTCAGTTTTCCATCCGGCGCTGCCGGACCCCGAGGGATAAAGCGTGAGAGCGGCAGAGCGAATGGGGTGCT
>JBOIAH010000127.1:0-1297 GCA_050739055.1 Steroidobacteraceae bacterium
CAGCAGACCAGGGGAGTAGCGTTTTCGCGCTGGCGGGAAAAAGGCGTGGCTTTTTCCCGCTTTTCAGCTGGCGGTCCGAGGGTGATCGGCAGAAGACACAGGGGGAGGCTCAACCAACCAAACAATCATTCGAAGCTGACAGACTCGAACAATTGCACTGTTTTTGTTGTTCTTTGAAGCGTTATTGCTGTTGTTGCGACTCCCTCCTCCCTGTGTCCTCTGCCGATCACCCTCCCCGATTCACTGTCGTCGTTAAGAGACAGGGCGTGCATGGTAAACATGTCGCAGATTCGCGCGCAAGCTCTATGAGACGTAAAGACTTTTCCCTCCGTCACGGACCTTCGTTCGAAGGCGCTTTTTGCCGCGCGGGCGGCATCTGCAGGCGGGATTTCAGCGCTATAGGCGTGTGTACAGCGTGAGAGGCGCAGTTAGTTATGTGTGATATCAATGTATTACAGTAACTTTCTCATCTGACTACTTCAAAGGATCCCGCCCAGCAGCGGGACGAACGCCACCGACCCCAGGGGCTCGCGCTCCACCCGCTGCTCGCGACGGGTGAAGCGCACCAGTTCCTGCTCCCCTTCGGGACCCAGGGGGACCAGCAGCCGACCGCCGACCGCCAGCTGCCTGATCAGTGCTTCGGGCACCGTGAGGGGAGCGGCCGCCACCAGAATCCCGTCGTACGGCGCGTGCGCCTTCCAGCCCAGCGTGCCGTCGCCGTGGCGGAAGCGCACATTCTTGACCCCGAGCTCCCTGAGCCGCTTGCGCGCCCGCGCGAGCAGCGGCTCGATACGCTCGATGGTGTGCACCCGCGTCACGAGCGGCGCGAGCACCGCGGTCTGATAACCGCAGCCGGTTCCGACCTCCAGCACGTTGTGCACAGTGCCGCCCTCGAGCAGTGCCTCGGTCATGCGCGCCACGATGTAGGGCTGCGAGATCGTCTGGCCGAAGCCAATCGGCAGCGCCGTATCCTCGTACGCGCGGCTGCCGAGCGCCTCGTCGACGAAGATATGGCGCGGCACGTTGCGCACGCGGTCCAGCACCGCGAGATTGGCGATGCCCTGCTCGCGCAGACGCTGCACCAGGCGGTCGCGCGTGCGCGCCGAAGTCATGCCGATACCCGTCAGCCGCAGGTCAGTCATCGACGCCTTCCAGCCAGCCGGTGATCTGCGGCAGGGCGGCGTGGCGCGTCAGGTCGACCTGCAGCGGCGTCACCGAGACGTAGCCGTGCGCCACGGTGTCAAAATCGGTGCCGGGGCCCGCGTCCTCCCCCGCGCCCGCAGGTCCCACCCAGTAC
>JBOIAH010000128.1:0-4439 GCA_050739055.1 Steroidobacteraceae bacterium
CCTCATGCTGCGCGCCAAGGCGCTGCGCGCCCGCGCCGCAGGACTGACCGTGAGCGAGCGCGCGCTCGCCGCCACCGATACCGTGGGCGCGATTGCCGGCATTCCGGTGGTGGCGGAGCTGGTGAACGCGGTGACCGCGTCGCGCCCGGGCCGCGCGCTGCTCGAGAAGGCCCTCGGCGTCGACCGCAGCGCGCCGCTTCCGCGCTACCACGCGCGCAGCGCGCGCCAACGCCTGCGGGAACTTGGCACGGCAGGCGCCGCGCGGGCGGACGATACGAGCGCCGCCCGGGCCACCGACGCGACCACCGGCCGCGTCGCACTGTTCACCACCTGTTATGCCAACCGCAATGATCCGGCGCTCGCCCAGGACCTGGTCGCGGTGTTTCGCCACAACGGCATCGAGGTGACGCTGGTCGCGCAGGAGCGCTGCTGCGGGATGCCGCGCCTCGAGCTCGGGGATCTGCCAGCGGTCGCCCGGCTCAAGGAGTACAACGTGCCGCAGCTCGCGCAGGCGGTGGCGGCCGGCTACGACCTCGTGGCGCCGATCCCTTCGTGCGTGCTCATGTTCAAGCAGGAGCTGCCGCTGATGTACCCGCAGGACGCGCAGCTGCGGCAGATTGCCGCGCACATGTTCGATCCCTTCGAGTACCTGATGCTGCGGCACGGCGCGGGCCTGCTGCGCACCGACTTCGCCAACTCGCTCGGCACAGTCAGCTACCACGTGCCCTGCCACCTGCGGGTGCAGAACCTGGGACTGAAGACCCGCGATGCGCTCAAGCTGGTACCCGGCACGACGGTCGAGACCATCGAGCGCTGCTCCGGTCACAACGGCACTTACGGCGTCAAACACCGCTTCCGCGCGGCGTCGGTCAAGATCGGACGGCCGGTGATGCAGCGGGTGCAGAGCGCGCAGCCCGATCATTACTCGAGCGACTGTCCCATGGCGGGGCACCAGATCCAAAGCGGCCTCGCCGGGCCGCGCGAGCCGGAACACCCGCTGACGCTGCTGCGGATCGCGTATGGCCTGTAGGCGCACCGCGCCCGCCCGGGGCCCGTGAACCCGTCTAGCGCCGCCAGCCTCAGATGTGCCCGATGCTCAAGCTGTCCGCGGCGGATCTGATGTCACTCGAGCAGTACGCGCGCGAGCGGCCGGGGTTCCGCAGCCGGGTGCTCGAGCACAAGCGCGCCCGGCGGCTCGCGATCGGGCCGAACGTCACCTGGTGCTTCGAGGATCGCCTGACCGTTCAGTACCAGATCCAGGAGATGCTGCGCGTGGAGCGCATCTTCGAGCCTGCCGGCATCGCGGCGGAGCTCGCCGCCTACAACCCGCTCATTCCGGATGGCAACAACTGGAAGGCGACGCTGCTGATCGAGTTCACGCAGCCGCACGAGCGCCGTCGCCAGCTCGCGCAGCTGAAGGGCATCGAGCTTCGCTGCTGGGTGCAGGTCGCAGGCCAGACCCGGGTGTTCGCGATCGCGGACGAGGACCTGCCCCGGGAGAACGAGGCGAAGACCTCGGCGGTGCACTTTCTGCGTTTCGAGCTCGCTGCGCCGATGACCGCCGCCCTGCGCGCGGGCGCGGCGCTGGCCGCCGGCGTCGATCACGCGCACTACCGCCACACGGTGAACCCGGTGCCCGATGCGGTGCGCGCCGCGTTGCGCGCCGACCTTGCCTGACGGATGATGCACGCAATCGGATGAGTCAGTCTTACACCGCTTCCGACATCGAGGTCCTCTCCGGCCTCGAGCCCGTCCGGCGACGGCCGGGCATGTACACCCACACGCAGCGGCCCAATCATCTCGCGCACGAGGTCATCGACAACAGTGTCGACGAGGCGATCGCCGGCCACTGCAAGCGGATCGACGTCATCCTCTACAAGGACGGCTCGCTGGAAGTGGCGGATGACGGCCGCGGCATGCCGGTCGACGTGCATCCGAAAGAGAAGGTGAGCGGCGCGGAGCTGATCCTCACGCGCCTGCACGCCGGCGGCAAGTTCTCCGACCAGACCTACAAGTTCTCCGGCGGCCTGCACGGGGTCGGTGTGTCGGTGGTCAATGGACTCTCCAGGCACCTCGAATGCTGGATCAAGCGCGGCGGCAGGGAATACAACATCAGCTTCAAGGACGGCAAGGTCGCCTCCAAGCTCGAGGCGACCGGCACCGTGGGTGCGCGCAACACCGGCACCACGCTCCGCTTCTGGCCGGATCCGAAATTCTTCGACTCCGAGAAGTTCTCCGTCCCGCAGCTGAAGCACACGCTGAAGGCGAAGGCGGTGCTGTGCCCGGGGCTGCGCGTCACGTTCAGGAACGAGGCGAGCGGTGAGAAGGACGAGTGGTTCTACACCGGGGACCTCGGTGCCTATCTGGTCGAGGAGCTGGAGAAGCACGAGCGCATTCCGCCCGAGCCCATCACCGGCACGCGCGAGGGCGACAACGACGCGGTGAGCTACGCATTGTGCTGGGCGCCGGATGCGGAACTCTCCATCGGCGAGAGCTATGTCAACCTGATCCCCACGCCCGAGGGCGGCACGCACGTCAACGGCCTGCGTGCCGGCGTCGCGCAGGCGGTTCGCGACTTCTGCGAGTTCCGGAACCTGGTGCCGCGCGGCATCAAGCTCACCCCCGAGGACGTATGGGACAAGGCGAGCTACGTGCTGTCGGTGAAGATCCTCGAGCCGCAGTTCGCCGGCCAGATGAAGGAGCGCTTAGGCAGCCGCGACGCGGCGCCGCTGGTGGAGAGCTTCACGCGCGACTCACTTGCCCTGTGGCTCAACCGCCATCCCGATGCCGGCGAGCGTATCGCGCAGTTTGCGATCGCCAACGCGCAGGAACGCGCCCGCGCCGCGCAGCGCGTGGTGCGCAAGCGCCTGACGGGCGGTCCGGCCCTGCCCGGCAAGCTCGCCGACTGCACCAGCCAGGAGCCGCGGCGTTCGGAGCTGTTCCTGGTGGAGGGGGACTCCGCGGGCGGCTCCGCCAAGCAGGCGCGCGACAAGGACTTTCAGGCCATCATGCCGCTGCGCGGCAAGATCCTGAACACCTGGGAGCTCGACGCGAGCGAGATCGCCGGCAGCCAGGAGGTGCACGACATCAGCGTGGCGCTCGGCATCGAGCCGGGCGCGGCGGGCCTGGGCGAGCTGCGCTACCACAAGATCTGCATCCTCGCGGACGCGGACTCCGACGGGCAGCACATCGCAACTCTGCTGTGCGCGCTGTTCCTGCGGCACTTCCGCCCGCTGGTGGCGCACGGGCACGTGTACGTGGCCATGCCGCCGCTGTACCGCGTCGACGCGGGCAAGCAGGTGTACTACGCGCTCGATGACGCCGAGCGCGGTGCGCTGCTGAAGAGGCTCGAGAAGGAGAGCCCGCGCACCCGGCCGACGGTGACGCGCTTCAAGGGCCTCGGGGAGATGAACCCGGCGCAGCTGCGCGAGACCACCATCGACCCGCGCACCCGGCGCCTCGTGCAGCTCACCATCGACGGCAAGGACAACACCGATCAGCTCATGGACATGCTGCTCGCCAAGAAGCGCGCCGCCGACCGGCGCGAGTGGCTCGAGGAGAAAGGTAACCTCGCGCAAGTGCAGGTCTGACGATGGCGCCCGAGAACCAGGAGCTGAATTTCGAGGGTATCGAGCGCCAGCCGCTCTCCACCTTCACCGAGAAGGCCTACCTCGACTACTCGATGTACGTGATCCTCGACCGGGCGCTGCCGGCGCTCGGCGACGGCTTAAAGCCGGTGCAGCGGCGCATCGTCTACGCCATGAGCGAACTGGGACTCTCGGCGGTCTCCAAGCACAAGAAATCCGCGCGCACGGTGGGCGACGTGCTCGGCAAGTTTCACCCGCACGGGGACACGGCCTGCTACGAGGCCATGGTGCTCATGGCCCAGCCCTTCGCCTACCGCTACCCGCTCATCGACGGCCAGGGCAACTGGGGTTCGCAGGATGATCCGAAGTCCTTCGCCGCCATGCGCTACACGGAGGCGAAGCTCACCCGGTACGCCGAGGTGCTGCTCGGGGAGCTGTCCGACGGCACGGTCGACTGGGCGCCGAACTTCGACGGCACGCTGGAAGAGCCGGTGATCCTGCCGGCGCGTCTGCCGAACCTGCTGTTGAACGGCACCACCGGCATCGCGGTCGGCATGGCGACCGACATTCCGCCGCACAACCTGCGCGAGGTGGCCGCAGCCGCCGTGCATCTGCTGGAGGATCCGCAAGCCACCCTTGCTGCGCTCATGAAGCACGTGCAGGGACCGGATCTGCCCACCGGAGCCGAGATCATCTCAGCGCGCGCGGCTCTCAAGGAGTTCTACGACCAGGGCGTGGGCAGCTTCAAGGCGCGCGCCACCTGGGACATCGAGGACGGCAGCGTGGTCATCACGGCTTTCCCCTACCAGGTATCGCCGGCGCGCGTGCAGGAACAGATCGCCGAGCAGATGC
>JBOIAH010000129.1:0-2244 GCA_050739055.1 Steroidobacteraceae bacterium
CGCCTACGCCAACCGCGGGGCGGCGGCAGCCTCGTCCGCGCGGCGCAGCAGGTGCGCGAAGGGGAGCGTGCCGGCGGCCTGGCGGGCGAGGAGCGCGAGCAGGTCCGCGGCCGTGCACGGTTCTCCAAACAGGCGCCCCTGCGCGTACAGGCAGGCATTCTTGCGCAGGAACTCCAGCTGCGCGCGCGACTCGACACCCTCGGCGATCACTTCCATTCCGAGGCTGCGGCCCATCTCGATGATGGTGCGCACGATGGTCGCATCACCCGCGTCCTCGCTCGCGTCGCGCACGAACGACTGGTCGATCTTCAGTGTGCCGATGGGGAACTGCTGCAGCGCCGAGAGCGAGGAGTAACCGGTGCCAAAGTCGTCGATCGAGAGGTGCAGGCCCATCGCATACAGCTCATCGAGCAGGCGCACGGTGCGCTGCGCGTCGGCCATCAGCGTGGTCTCGGTGATCTCCAGCTCGAACGCGGTCGGGGAGACTCCGTGGCGGCGGAACACCGAGCGGCAGCGCAGGATGAAGCTCGCCTGCCGCAGCTGCTTGAGCGAAAGGTTGAGGGAAATTCTTCCCGGATCTCCGCCCTGGCTCTGCATCTGCCGGTAATCCATGCACACGCGGTTGAGCACCCACTCACCGATGTCCAGGATGAGGTTGGTTTCCTCGGCGAGCGGTATGAAATGCGACGGCGGGATGTCGCCGTGCCCGGGCAGGCGCCAGCGCAGCAGCGCCTCGGCGCCGATGATACGGCCGGTGCGCAGGTCAACCTTGGGCTGGTAGCGGATCTCGAGCTCGTCGCGCTCCAGCGCCCGGCGCAGCTTGCTCTTGAGCATCAGCCGCTCGACCGCGGCGGCATTCATCTCCGGCGAGTAGAACGCGAAGGTGTTGCCGCCGTTCTGCTTGGAGTAGTACATGGCCGCGTCCGCATTGCGGATCAGGTCGATGACGTTCTCGGCGTGGCGTGGGCAGAAGGCGATGCCGATGCTGGCGGTCAGGAACACCTCGTTCAGGTTCAGCTGGAACGGCCGGCTCACTTCGGTGAGGATGGCGCGCGCCAGCTGCGCGATCGGACCGCGGTTGTCGATGTCCGCCGGCAGGCCGTCCACGAACAGCGCGAACTCATCGCCCGCGAGCCGCCCGACCACGGTTTCCTTGGGCACCGAGCGCGTCAGGCGCTCGGCGAGCACCTCCAGCACGCGATCGCCGGCGCCGTGACCGAAGGTGTCGTTGACTTCCTTGAAGCGATCCATGTCGAGGTACAGCACCGCCACGACCTGGCCGCTGCGCCGCGCGCGTGCGATCGTCTGCTGCAGCACGTGGTGGAACTGCATGCGGTTCGGGATCTTGGTGAGGGCGTCGTAGCGGGCGAGATAGCGGATGCGGCGCTCGGCGCGCTTGCGGTCGGTGATGTTGCGTGCGACGAATATATTGCCCTGGAACTGCGGGTCGTCGCTCTCGATGCGCGAGCCGGTGAACGACACCGGGATCGTCTGGCCGCTGCGGGTCCGCACCACCGTCTCGCGCGTGTCCTGCGCCGCCTGCAGCAGGTCGAAGTCGGCGCGTTCGCGCTCCTCGAGCACCGCGAGGATGCTGCGCCCGAGCAACTCCTCTTCGCTGAAGCCGAGCAGCTTGCAGGCCGCCGAGTTGGCGAGCTTGATGACGCCGTCGGGGGAGGTGACGAATACCGCATCGGTCATGCTGTTGAGCATGCTGTGCAGGTAGTTGCGGTTGATGGTGGATTGCCGCAGCCGGCTCCGCATGCGCTCGAGCGCCTGCTGCAGCCCGGCGAGCGCATCCTGGGTGCGCACCTCCACCGGCCGCGTGTAGTCGCCGTGCCCGATACGCTCCGCGCTGCGGATCAGCGAGTCCACCGGCCGCTCGAGCTCGTGCACCGCGCGCCAGGCGATGATCGCGGCGCCGAGGCCGCCGCCCAGCGCCAGCGCCAGCGCGAGCCACCAGGTAAGCCGCGCGTACTCTGCGCGCACCGCCGCCAGCCGGCCGCTCAGGGAGACGGCCGGCACCGCGGCCGCCTGCTCGATCACCACGGTCACCGAGGCGAGGGTCTGGGGCGTCGCCGCACCTGGAATGCTCTCCACCAGCATGCGTACCGGCCTGGAGGCCTGGGCGCTGAGCGCGCCGGGGGTTGCCCCGGCGGGGCGCCGCCACTGAAAGAGCGTCGCCCCGGCGGGGTCGGTGACCGAAATCGCCGCCACCGTGGGATCGTCCACGAACTGCTGCAGCAG
>JBOIAH010000130.1:0-2257 GCA_050739055.1 Steroidobacteraceae bacterium
ACCCATTTCAACGCCTCATTGCGTGCGCGCGGCGCGGCGCGCGGGTCGGCGAGCACGCCGATCAGGCGCGTCATCTGCCCGGTGTTGCATTGCCCGTCGGGACAGTAGCGCGCCTTGGGAGCGCTGCCGCACACCGGCGCATCGTCGTAGTGCCAGCGCGGCTCGGCGGCCGCCGTGCCGTTGATCTCATCAGGCCACACCGCCACCGCTTCCAGCGTGGTGCGCCCGGAAGGATTGCCGAACTTATCGAGATCCCCGGCCAGCAACTGCGTGATTACCGCCCGCGCCTGCGGGTTGAGCAGACGATCGGCGATGGCGCCGACGGTGCGATGACCCTGCGGCCCCCACGCCCAGGCGTGCGCCGCGCAGGTGACAGCGAGCGCCATGAAGGCGGGCGGCACGGTGTTCCTGCGGATGGGCATCTCCTTCTTATAGCCGATATGTGCGCGACTGCGGTCTGCGCCGGTTCAGCCCGCGCAGCCTGGTGTAGACTTCGCGCACTTTGCGTCCGTGCCGGCGAAGCACGGCGGCAAGCGCGGCCTAATCAAGGAAGCCAGCCATGACCTGCTCTCCCCGCGCCCTGGCGCTGCGTACCTGTGTGATCCTCGTGGCCTTGGCCGGCGGCGGCGCGGTGACCCTGGCCGCCACGCCCGCGGGCGCTCCGGCGCACGCCGCGCGCGGTATCGATGTGGCGGGAATCGACCGCTCGGTCCTGCCCGGGGATGACTTCTTCCGCTACGCCAACGGCGCGTGGCTCAAGGCGACGCAGATTCCGCCGGACCGCAGCAATTACGGCACCGGCGCCATCCTCGCGGAGTTGACCGCGAAGCGCACCGCGGCTCTGATGCGCGGCGCGGCTGCGGCTCCGGCCGGCTCCGACGCGCGCCGGGTCGGCGACTATTACGCGAGCTTCATCGACGAAGCGCGCATCGAGAAGCTGGGCTTGAAGCCGCTCGAGCCGGCACTCGCGCGCATCGACGCCATCAAGGACCGCAAGGACCTGGCGCAAGCACTGGGCGCCTCGCTGCGGGCGGATGTGGACGTGCTCAACAGCACCAACCTTCATACCGAGAACCTGTTCGGCCTGTGGGTGGCGCAGGACCTGGATGATCCCGTGCATTACTCGCCGTTCCTGCTCCAGGGCGGGCTCACGATGCCGGACCGCGACTACTATCTGAACCCGTCCGCGCCCATGGCTGCCATCCGCGGGAAGTATCAGGCGCACATCGCCGCGGTCCTGACACTCGCACACTCTGCCGACGCGCCGGCGAAGGCCGCGCGGATCATTGCCCTCGAGCGGCGCATCGCCGCGGCGCACTGGACCCGTGCGCAGTCCGAGGAGGTGCTCAAGGGCAACAACCACTGGTCGCGCAAGGACTTCGACACCCGCGCCCCGGGGCTTGACTGGCAGGCGTTCTTCGCCGCCGCCGGGCTCGAGCACCAGGGCCGCTTCGTCGTGTGGCAGCCGAGCGCGGTCACCGGCATCGCCGCGCTCACCGCGAGCGAGCCGCTCGAGACCTGGAAGGAGTACCTGCTCTTCCACGCCCTCGAGCACGCCGCGCGCTACCTGCCGAAGGTCTTCGTGGCGGAGCATTTCGCCTTCCACCAGCACGTGCTCTCCGGCACACCGCAGCAGCGCGAGCGGTGGAAACGCGCGGTCGACGACACCAATCAGGCGCTCGGGGAGGCGGTCGGCAAGCTGTACGTGCAGCGCTATTTCCCGCCGTCGGAAAAGGCGCGCGCCGAACAGATGGTGCGCAATCTGGTGCGCGCCTTCGCCGCGCGCATCGACCGGCTCGAATGGATGGCGCCGCAGACGCGCGAGCGGGCCAAAGAGAAGCTCGCGACGCTCAAGGTCGGGGTCGGCTACCCGGACAAGTGGCGCGACTACTCCGGCCTTGCGGTGGTTCGCGGGGATGCCTTCGGCAACGCGGAACGCGCCAGCCTGTTCGAGTATCGGCGCAGTCTCGCCCACCTCGGGCAGACGGTCGATCGCTCAGAGTGGGCCATGACGCCGCAGGAGGTCAATGCGGTGAACCTCCCGGCCATGAATGCGCTGAACTTCCCGGCAGCGATCCTGCAGCCCCCGTTTTTCGACCCGCGGCGCGCGCTGGTCCTGGACTACGGCTCGATCGGCGCGGTCATCGGCCACGAGATCAGCCACAGCTTCGATGACCAGGGCGCCCTGTTCGATGCCGGCGGCCGCCTGCAGAACTGGTGGACCAAGGAGGACTTCGCCCACTTCGAGGCCGCCGGC
>JBOIAH010000131.1:0-3396 GCA_050739055.1 Steroidobacteraceae bacterium
GTGCAGCGCCACCCCTTCGGGATTGGCCGCGGCGTAGATTTTCGGAGCGAGCTCGCAGAACACGATCACGACGATCGTCAGCAGCACGCCGGTCACCGGGACCGCATACGGGTAGCCGGTGCGCTGCGCGAGCACGGTCGCGATGGCCGAGGCGAACACGCTCGCGGCGGCGAGGATCACCAGGTTCGCGCCCAGCCAGTCGTCGGGCTGCTGCAGCAGCCGCTCGAGCAGGCGGGCACTCAGTTGCCCGGCCTTGGCGCGGTGGCGGATGCGGTAGCGGTTGACCGACAGCATCGCGACCTCGGTGCCCGAGGAGAAGGCGACGACGAGCAGCAGCGCCAGCAGCGCGAGCAGCGGCAGGGTGGTCGACGCGAGGTTCAAGGGGGCTCTCCGATGAGGGGCGCAGGCACGGCTCTCGCTTAGCATAGCGCGCCGGGAAATCCCGCCCGCTGACTCTATAATCCGCCCATGTTCGATCAGCTGACGGCGCGCCTCTCCCGCACGCTGGAGAATCTCAAGGGCCGCGGCCGGATCACCGAGGAAAACATCGCCACGGCGCTGCGCGACACGCGCGTCGCGCTGCTGGAAGCGGACGTCGCGCTGCCGGTGGTGAAGGCGTTCATCGAGTCGGTCAAGGCCAAGGCGCTCGGTGCCGAGGTCAGCGGCAGCCTCACCCCCGGGCAGGCCTTCGTCGGCATCCTGCATGGGGAGCTGGTCGCGCTCATGGGAGGGGCGGTCGCGGGGTTCGCGCTGCGGGCGGCCCCGCCCGTGGTGGTGCTGCTCGCGGGGCTGCAGGGCGCGGGCAAGACCACGACCGCGGCCAAGCTCGCGCGCTTTCTCATCGAGCGCGACCGCAAGCGGGTGCTGCTCGCGAGTACCGACGTGCGCCGGCCGGCGGCGATGCTGCAGCTCGAGCGGCTCGCGGTCCAGGTACGGGCGGAGTATTTCCCCGCGGACGGCGGCGGGACGCTGCCCGCGGACATTGCGCGCGCCGCGCTCGAGCGCGCCCGCAGCGGGGTGTTCGACGTGCTGATCGTCGACACCGCAGGTCGGCTGCACGTGGATGAGGACCTCATGAATGAGGTGCGGCAGATCGACGCCGCGGTGGGCTCCGCCGAGCGTCTGTTCGTCCTGGACTCCATGGCCGGCCAGGACGCGGTGAACGCCGCGCGCGCCTTCGGGGCGGCACTCGATCTCACCGGAGTCATCCTCACCAAGGCCGATGGAGATGCGCGTGGCGGGGCCGCGCTGTCGGTGCGGCAGGTAACCGGCAAGCCGATCCTGTTCATCGGCGTGGGGGAGAAAACCGAGGCGCTTGAGCTCTTCGACCCGCAGCGCATCGCCTCGCGCATTCTCGGCATGGGCGACGTCGTGAGCCTGGTCGAGGAGGTTCACCGCCAGGTCGGGGGCGAGGAGGCGGCGCGGTTCGCGCGCAAGGTGGTCAAGGGCAAGAGCTTCGACATGGCGGACTTCAGGAGCCAGCTCGAGCAGCTGCAGAGGATGGGGGGCGTGGGCGCGCTCCTCGATAAGCTTCCCGGCGCGGTCGCGAACAAGGCAGCGGTGTCGGCCGGGCAGGGCGACCGGGACCTGCGCCGCCAGATCGCCATCATCAGCTCCATGACGCCGCGCGAGCGGCGCAATCCCGGCATCATCGACGGCTCGCGCCGCCGGCGCATCGCCGCAGGTTCGGGCGTGCAGGTGCAGGACGTGAATCGGCTGCTCAAGCAGTTCCTTGCGATGCAGCGCGTCATGAAAAGCATGAAGGGCGGGCGCCTGCTGCGGCTGATGGGCGCCTTCAAGGGCGGCTGGCCGCCTTAGCCGGACGGCAGGCGTTTCGCGGAAAAACTGGCGCAGGATTCGTGTGTTGCGTAGAATCCGCGCTCTTTTTTGGGCGGGCCTAAGTGGCGTCCGCCCGCTGAGCACGAGAGCGATACGACCATGGTTACCATTCGCCTGACGCGGCGCGGGGCGCGCAACCAGCCCTTCTACCACGTCGTCGTGACCGATAGCCGCAAGCGCCAGGGCGGCCCGAGCCTGGAGCACGTGGGGTTCTTCAACCCGATCGCCCGGCGGGGCGAGACGAAGCTCAAGCTCGATCTGCCGCGCATCGACTACTGGGTCGGCAAAGGAGCGCATCCGTCCGATCGCGTGCGGACGCTGGTCGCGTCCTACCGCAAGCAGGCGACCGCCTGAGCCTCGCGCGGCAGCGGCAAAGCGACCTGAGCCGATGAGTGAGCCGTGGCCTGGATCGAGCTTGGGCGCCTGGGCGCGCCCTTCGGCATCAAGGGCTGGGTACACGTCGTCTCGTATACCGATCCGCCGGAGCGTTTGCTGCGGCACCGCGACTGGCCTCTGCGGCTCGCCACCGGCGAGCGGGTCACGCGGCGGCTAACCTCCGGACGCGGCCACGGCTCAGGTCTGGTCGCACAACTTGAGGGCGTCGACGACCGGGAGAGCGCCACGGCGCTCACCGGGGCGGTGATCGAGGTGGAGCGAGCCGCGCTGCCGCCGGCCGGCGCGGACGAGTACTACCGCGCGGATCTGCTGGGCTTTGGCGTGAGTAACCTCGAAGGCGTCGCGCTCGGGACGGTGAGCCACTTCGTGGATGCGCCCGCGGGGTCGGTGATGGTGACGAAGGAGCCGGGTGGGCGCGAGCACTGGGTGCTCGCGGTGCCCAAGCACCTGCGCAAGGTCGATCTGGGCGCGCGGGTGATTGTGGTGGACTGGCCGGTGGAGCTGGAATAGAAGGCTCCATGAAGATCGAGGTCGTAACGCTCTTTCCGCGCATGATCGCGGGGGCCCTGCAGTTCGGGATCGTGGGGCGCGCGATCGAGCGCGGCCTGATGAGCGTCGGGACCGAGGATCCGCGCTCGCACACGCATGACCCGCACCGCACGGTCGATGACCGGCCCTACGGGGGCGGCCCGGGCATGGTGATGAAGCCCGAGCCGCTGCTGGCGGCGATCCGCACGGCGCACGCCCGGCTGCCGGCGGGAAGCGCGCGCATCTGCCTCTCGGCGCAGGGCGAGCCGTTTGGCCAGGCGCAGGCGCGCGAGCTGGCGGCCTTGCCCGGCATGCTGCTGGTGGCCGGCCGCTACGAGGGGATCGATGAGCGCGTGATCGAGCTCGGCGTCGACCGCGAGCTGTCGGTCGGTGACTACGTGCTCTCGGGCGGTGAGCTGCCCGCGCTGGTGACGATCGACGCCGTGGCACGGCTGCTGCCCGGCGCGCTGGGCGATGAGCGCTCGAGCGGCGAGGACTCGTTTGCGCAGGGACTGCTCGACTGGCCGCACTACACCCGGCCGGAGGTATTCGAGGGGCGGGCGGTGCCGCCGGTGCTATTGTCGGGCGATCACGCCGACATCCGCCGCTGGCGCCTTGCGCAGGCGGTGGAAC
>JBOIAH010000132.1:0-11519 GCA_050739055.1 Steroidobacteraceae bacterium
CCCCGATGGTCGCCGGCCTGCCGGCCGGCGCGGACTGCGCCCCGAGCGGCAGCGGCGCCGCCGCGCCCGCCAGCGCCAGCGCGAGCATCACGGGCCGTGACAGGCGCCCCCTCACCGCGGCGGCACCGGGGCAGGCGCGGGTGGAGTCGGTCCCGGCACGGACCCGGGGGCCGGAGCCTGCTGCGCGGGACCGGGAGCCTTCTGCTCGCGGGCCGGCGCCTTGCCGGACGCCGCGTCGGCGTTGGCCGCGCGGTCGTACATGGTGGCGAGCGCGAAGCGCGCCTGCACCTGGTAGGCCGCGAGCCGCGCCTTCTGGTCCTCGAGCTCGCCGACCGCGATGCTCGCCAGGTACTCGCCCTGTTTGTGCTGCAGCGCCGCCAGCCGCAGCTGCAATGCATCGATGCGCTGCTTCAGCGCCGCCACGCGCGCGGCGAACTCGCCGGTGTTGGTCGGCACATTGCGGCGCGCCTGCTCGACGCGGATCCAGCGGCCCTGTGCCTCGTGCAGCGCGAGGTTGAGGTCCTTCAGCGCCCGATGCGCCTCCCACAGGCGCGCGTTGTAGGCATCGTTCAGGCGGAAGTACAGCACCCCCTTCACCAGCGCCAGCCGCTCGCGCAGCCCGGCGTTGTCCGGGGTGTCGGGGGCACCCGCGAGCGCGGTTTCCACGCGCCGGATGCGCGCCCATTGTTCGCGCTCGCTGTCAGTGCCGAGGGCCGAGGCGTCATGCCGCGCTTCGATCGTCTGCAGCCGCCCGGCGAGCTCGACGTCACGCTGCTGCAGATGCCCCACCAGATCCGAAGCGAGCAGCGCATCCACCTTGGGCAGGCGCTCGGCATAGGCGTGCTCGCGCGTCGCGATCATGTCCTGGAAGGCGTCCATGCTGTCGCCCCAGCGATCCAGCGTGTCGCTCATGTAGGTCAGGTCGCGGTAGTTCTTCAGCCCTTCCTGAAAATCATGTCCGGCGAGCACCGCGTACAGGTAACGCGACTCGGGCGCGTCCGGCAGACTCTTGAGCTGCCAGAACCAGCCATAGGCTTGCGCGCCCCCGCGGTCCTTCGCCAGCACGCCCTTGAGCATGTCACCCTGCTCGATGCGCGCGATCGCGGCGTCGAGCCGCCCGTTCTCGGCATCAAACGACTGCACCGCGTCCTCGTAATAGCGGGCCGACTGGGCGTTCGCGCTCAGCCTGCCGAACGCGTACGGCACGGCGAGATAGGACTCCTGCACCGCCGCATCGAGCACGTTGCGGCTGCGCAGCTCCATCCACGGCGCGAGCGCTTGGCTGTAATCCCCGAGTTGGGCCTCGGCCCATCCGGTGCCGAGCAGCGCCTTGTTGGAGTACGGACTGTTCAGGCGCACCCGCTCGAGCGCCGGCAGTGCCTTGCCCGGCTGTTTCGCCTGCAGGTACGCGAAGCCGAGCGCGAGATTGGCGCGATCCTTGAGCGCCAGGACCTCCTCGGAACCGACGGGCAGGGTGCCGACGCCGGTGAGGAACGGGTCGGCGTCCGCGAGCCGGCCGCCGCGCACCAGTGCCACGCCAAGGTTGAAGCGCGCGTAGGCCGACCAGTTGTAGGTGCCGCGCCACGCGGACAGCAGGCGGATGGCCTCATCGAACTTCCCCAGATGGATCAGCACGTTGCCAAACAGCAGCTCCTTGCGCGCCTCGAGCTCGGGCGACATGCGGCCGTTGATCCGGCGCAGCGCCGCTTCCGCCTTGTCGAGGTAGCCGCGCGTGTACCAGACCTGCGCCAGATAAAACCAGGCGCGATTGCGCACCCCCGTAGGCACGTCGTTGGTCAGCAGCGTCTCGAAGCGCTTGCCGGCCTCGTTGTGCATGCCGAGGGACAGGTACAGCCCCCCCATGAGCAGCTGCGCGTCCTGCTCGTGGTGCGGCAGGCGGTGCCAGTGCTCGTAGGCTGACAGGCGCGTGAGCGCCTCGAAAAAATCATCCTGGTAGTAGTAGAACAGCGCGTCGCCGTAGTGCAGGTCGCGCACCCGGATCTCGGGGAGGTGCTCCGGGTCGTGGCGCCGGGCGTTCGCCGGCGCTGCGGCCAGCAGCGCCGCGGCGAGGACGAGGCAGAGCGCGCGCACGAGCGGGCGGGACATACGGTGGCTAATCCCAGTCCCGGATCTCGAACTCCGGCTCGAGCTTTCTTTGCCGGTCGTCGATCTTCAGCTCGAGGTACTTCGCGCCGATGCCCTTCTCGAATCTGATCGACGCGCCGCGCTTGTAGGGGCGGTCATTCGGCCCCTTGCCGTTGAAGAAGGCCACCAGCTCGTGCCGGCCGACCTTGAGATTGCCCAGATACAGCCGCTGCACGCCGCCCTTGAGCAACGCCTCGACCTCGCGCGGCGTGTACAGGTAGTCGATGACTTCCTTGCGGTCGATCTTCAGCTGCACCGAGTCGAGCGCGAAGAAGTCACCGACGTCCACCGCCAGGAACACCGCCACCTGCGTGTTGGCGGGGAACAGCAGCTCCTCTTCGAGGATGAACAGGTCCTTGTTGACATCGACGACGTCCTTCTTCAGGCCCTGCACCTCCTCATCGAGGCCGCGGGTGCTCACGGCGCCATCACTCGGTGCGGGCTCGGCCGGCGCGCCCGCGCCCGCGGCGGAACCTGCCGGGAGTGCGCCCGCCGCATTTGCGGGCTGCGGCGCCGCCGGTGACGCCGTCGCAGGCGCCGCTGTCGGGGCTGCGGGCAGCGCTGCGGCGGTGAGCGGGCCCGCCGCGAACAGCAGCGCGCAGCCCAGGGCGCCGGCGAGTGAGCCGCGCAGTCGGGGCAAGCGCGCGCGCTGGGCGGCAGCGGCGCGCGGGACGACAGAAGTCAGCATGGAGACAGCATCGGGCATGGTGGTTCCGATCATTCGTTCAGCAAAACCCGCAACTGCTGCAGGTACAGTTGCTCGCTCTTGACGCTGTAATCGCGCAGCACGTTGCGGACGATGCCGCCGCGATCGATCAGCACAGTCATGGGGAGATTGTCCACCTGGTAGGCCCGCCCCACCGCCTTGTCCGGGTCGAGCAGCAGCGGGAAGGCGACCGGCGTACGGTGCGCGAACTCCACGGCCCGCGCCGGCTCATCGTCGACGCTCACCCCGTAGATGTCGAGTCCCGCGGAGCGGTAGGTCGCGAGACTGCGGTTGAGCGCGGCGAGCTGCGTGCGGCAGGAGTTGCAGCCGCCGCTCCAGAAGCTGAGCACGACGACCTCGCCGCGGTGCTCCGAGAGGCGCACGTTGCCCCCCGCGGCCGCGCGCAGCGTGAAGTCCGGCGCCGCCCGCGCGAGCAGGCCGTAGCCGACCTGCGCGCTCGCCGCGAAGCCGGCAGCGAGGCCCGCCAGGGCAACGCACCATGAAAAAATGCGCACGCGTGACCAGCGGTCACGCGCCGCCGGACCGTTGGGCCATCGCAAGCTCAAGAATGATCCTTCGGGCTGTGAAGCCAGGGCTGCACGCAAGCGACGGAACCCTCGCACAGCGCGCTTGAGACTGTCAACGAAGCAAGCCGCGAAAAACGACGGGGCGCGAGGGCAAAGGGCGCCCCGTCGGCGGCCTGCGACAGCACCCGTGCCGCGCCCTCTCTGAGGGGGCGAGGCGCCGGGCTCCTTCAGATGATCTGCTGGAACGCCGTCAGACCGGCCAGGGCGGAAGCACCACCCAGTCCCTGCATGGGGAACAGGGTGCTGAACTGAGCGTCGGTGCCCAAGAGGCCCATGTAGTTGAGCATGATGAGCTCGGGGATCTGGTTGATGGAGTTCGCCGCGGGGCTCGAGGTGCTCACGACCGAGCCATCGGCGCTGAAGTAGCCGATCTGCTGCCCGGCCACCCCGTTGCGCAGTGCCGCGCGTCCCCTGGGGCTGTATACCAGGAAGAATGTCGCGGCCACCGCGGAGTTATCTCCCTGCCAGCCGAGCTTGCCGCGTCCATCGACGCTCGAGTCGACCATGCCGTTGGCGTTGAGTGAGCCGTCGCTCATCACCTGGATCATGACCGCGGTTCCGCGGCGCTGCGCGTACTCGAGCACCGCGCCGATCATCTGCCCGGCCTTGAAGTTGCGCATCTCGCCGGTGGCGCGCGTGCCGTCGTGGTAGTCGTAGCCGCCGAGCGAGATGGTACCCGCGCCGGCGTATCCGTCGATCACCAGCTTCATGACCGTGGCCGTCATCTGCACGTCCTGGTCCTGGAAGTCGCTGGCGGTGAAGATCGGCGCAGCCCCGCCGATGATCAGCGCATCCTTCGTCGGGTCGAGCCCGGCGGGGCCCGCGGAGAACACGTTGGCGGTGTTGGCCGCCTTCACGTAGGCGCAGCGCACCTGATTCTTGAGCGCCGCATCCTGCGCCGCGTCGCCCGGGTAAAGCTGCACGCCGGGCGTGCCGCCGCTCGGGTTGCTCAGCGCGCCGCTGAACTCGGTGCCGGTCGAGCCGGAGCCCTGGTAGGGGCTCGTGCCGCTGCTGATGCGCGTCTCGGACTCGAGCTCCGCCACGGCGAGGGGATCGGGCACGCCGCCGGGCGGCACCGGCGCGAGCGCGATCGCATCCGAGGGCTGCGAGATGGTCGCGGGTTGCAGCGCCGGGTTGATCGTGTACATGAGCGCCGCCGAGTGGCCGCCCGATACCGAGGACTCGGTGCCGATGAGCGGCAGCACCGTCCCCTTGGCGCCCGCCGCGGCAATGCCGTACATGGCATTGATGGTGTTGGATTGCGTGTCGTTCTGCGACATCGCCGGAATGACCGCGCCGTTGGTGCCGGCGGCCGTCGCCGGCGTGGTCGCCTTGGTGAGAATGCCGCGCAGGATCGCCCCGTCGGAATGCCACAGGAGTCCGAGCGCGCTGCTCACGAAGGCGCTGTTCGCCGTCGGCACCATGTTGCCGGGCACCCCCAGCTTGCCGAAGCCGGCGGTCGAGAGGAAGTTGGCCTGGCCGCCCTGCACTCCCACGAGCGCCTCGGAGCCGACGAGATTCGCCCCGCCCGCGAGGTCGAAGCAGATGAAGGGCAGCGAGCCCGAGCCGGCCGGTACGTTGCACTGAGTGCCGCCGAGCAGCGGCAAAATGTCACTGTCGAGCCCGCCGGCTCGCGCGGCCTGGGCCTTCAGCAGGCCGCCGAGCCACGCCGTGCCGATGACCATGCCCTGGGCGCCCAGGAAGCCGGCCGCGAGGAAGTCCCGGCGGCTCACCGGAGGCGGATGGTCCTCGTGCCTGAGCGGGGTGCCGGGCGCGTGGGGTCGCGGGGGGCGCTTGCGGATCAGCATCGGAAGGTACTCCTCAATCCCACTACTGCAGGGTCACGACGGCGCTGCCAAGCGTCGCGGTACAGGCGGCGATGGTCGCCTGCGTCACGGTCGCGGCAGCGTTGAGCTGCGGAACGCGCGTGATCAGCGCATCGACCTCAGCCTTGACGCCGCTCGCCATCGCAGGCGACACGCTGGTGCCCACCGCGTTGTTGGCGAGTGCATTGATGACGATGGCGCGGTTGGCGCTGCCGCTCGCGCCGAAGAACCCCGACGCGCCGCTGGCGAGGCTCGCATCGAGTCCCGTGCCGAAGAAGGCATCGCGCAGCGAGGCGCTCGCCATCAGCTCGCCGCAGTAGGCACCCGCGAGCTGCGAGACCGCGGTCTGCTGCGAGGACAGGAAGGCCGCGATCTGCGGCGTCGCGGGCATCGCCTGCCGCGAGCTGTTATAGAGCGTCTGCACCACGCTGTCGGTGATCGGCACGCCCGTGATGCGCGACAGCGAGTTGTTGATGCGCTCGTAGGTGGCGATGCCGACGTCGGGTTGCGGCGTGTTGTTCGGCGCGGGCGGGGTCGCCGTCACCGCCGGCTCGACGAACGGGTGCGAGTGAGTGCCGAGCTGGTCGAATGACAGGAAGAACAGGTCGTTGGCCGCCCCGAGCTCCACCGGAATCACGCTGCCGAGGGACGAGAGCAGCTGGCCGTTCGCGGCAGTGTAGCTGGAACCGCCGATCGTGGCGTTGAGCGTCGAGTAGGACTGCCCGGCCGGGGCCAGCACGCCGTTCACGCCGATGCGGATGCCGCTGATGGGCAGGCTTGCCGGCAGCGTCGCGTTGGGATCGAGGCTGATGAACTTCGGCTTCGAGAACAGGTAGCTGTAGTTGTCGTACTGGCTCGCCTGGAAGAGCAGGTACGACTGCGACACTCCGGTGAGCGAGCTCACGCCGAACAGCAGGTAGTAGTTCTGCCCGACGCCGGCGGCGAAGTTCTGCTGTATCTGGGACGGCGTGAGCGCTCGGTTGTGGATGGCGACGAACTTGATGACGCCCTGCCACTGCCGCTGCCCGGTCGTCTCGTTGCCGAGCACCAGCGCGAAGGTATTGTCCCAGTTGGCGAACGTGCCGCCCTTGGACGGATCCGCATCCCCGGTGTAGACGCCGTTGACGTAGATCTTCTGTCCGTTGACCGGATCGTAAGTGAGCACCACGTGCTGCAGCGCCGCCTGGGCCGCGCCGTTCGCGGTCGTGGTCGCGAGCGCCGGCATGCCGTTGGTGTCGGTGACGCTGCTGCGGGTGAGGCCCTGGTACTGCGTGGCGGCCTGCGCGAGCGTGACATTACGCGTGGTGTTGCTTCCCGAATAGCTGACGATGTAAGCGTTGGTCTGCGCGACGTCGGCTGGCGCCGCCCACACCTCGATCGAATACTCGCCCGAGGACTGGATCATGGAGGCGAGCTTCTGGCTGGCGCTGGTCGAGGCCTGCGCCGAGCCGCCCTTGCTGACGTTGATGCCCCAGCCGCCGACCCAGGTGACGTTGCCGGAGAGTGTCAAGTCGGCCTCGGGGGTCACGCCGCTCGTGTCGTAGGCGATGCCGCCGTTACCGGTCTCGAACATGTACTTGGCGACCAGGTTCGCCTCATAGCGACTGCCGCCCGCGGCGATCGTGCCCTGCGTGAGTGACAGCGCATTCGACACCACCAGCGCCGGGTCGACGGGGGTGATCTGGATGCCGTTGGCGAACGCGGTGATGGCCGCAAGCATCGCCGCGGAGCTGCCCGCGCAATCCGGGGCGCCGTTGGACGTGGGCGTCGCCCAGCAGTGGTGGAACTCGGTCGCCAGGCGCACGTAGAACCGTGACTGGTTGGGCGTCGCGAGATTAATCTTGGGCTGCGCCGCCAGGTACGCCGCGTCGATGTTGGTGGGGTCGGCGAAATACGGCTGCTGCGCACTCGCCGAGTTCGGATTGTGGCAACCGGAGCAGAAGCGCGTGAGCAGCGGATAAACCGTGCTCTGGTAGCTGGGGTTGCCCGCGGTGGGGTCGGCGGGGAACTGCTTGCCGCCGCCCGCCGCCTGCACCGGGGGCGCAACCAGCTGCACCTGGGTGGTCGAAGAGGAGCCCGCCCCGAGCCAAGCCTGGATCCATGCGAGCATCGTGGCGGCGCACGCTGACGGGTCGGCCACCCAGCAGTTGTGTCCGCCGCCGACCTTGAGCACCAGCTCCGACTGGCTGGGGTTGGTCAGGTTCACGAGCGGACCGGCGGCCTGGTACGCCAGGTTCACGTCGTCCGAGCGCGCGAACATCGGCGCTTGTCCGCCCTGGTGGTGACAGCCGCCGCAGCGGTCGGAAGGAATGATGTTCTGCCACAGGCTGATCTTGAACGCCTGCACGTCCGCATTGGCCGGCGGCGGCCCGGTGTAGTTCTGCGCGCCGCTGGTGGGCGGCGTCGACACCTGATTCACCGCGGTCGAGGGTCCCCCGGAGGAGCTGCAGGCGCCGAGCGCGGCGAGCAGCACGAGCACGCCGGCCTGGAGCGCCCGCGCCGCGGATCTGCCGCGCTGGGTACGCGCACCGGCGGGGCGGAAACTTGAAGGCTCGCGGTTCATGGCGGGGCTCCTTTACGAACCCGGACAGGCGGCGGCGGCTTGCTGGAAGACCTGCTTGAGGTCATAGCCGCCGGAGGTGAAGCTCGTCGTCATGGACGCGACCGTCGACAGATCGGTGCTGCTCGCCGGCGTGCGGAAGCACACGGCCTGGAACACCTTGGTCACCTGACAGCGCGCGAACGCGGCGCTCGAGCCGAGCTCCACGCCGAGGGACTTGGCGCCGTTGCCGCTGCCGGGCAGCGTCGGTGCCCAGCCGAGCACGCTGTTCTGACCCGCCCGCCAGCGGTTCGACCAGCTGTCGTCGGGGGTCACGAAGCCGGCCGGGAAGTTGAACGCGTTGATCAGGTACTTCGGCTGCACCTGATTGGGGGTGTAGATCATCTGCCCGGAGGTGGCGTCGAAGTTGTAGTAGGCGAACGCCTGCACCATCGGGTCCATGCCGCTGTGGCAGCCGACACAGTTGTTGAGGAAGATGCGGCTGTCCCCGCCCGGGGAGCGCGCCACGTCCTGGCGGATGCGGTCCGAGGGGCGCGTGGTGTCCATCAGGGTCGGCATGTCGCTGCAGAAGTGATTGATCATGGTGAAGCGGAACATCGCGCGGGTGGTGCCGTTAACGAAGAAGGCGGAAGCCGCGCCGCGCGTCGTGATGAGGCCGGCGGTCGCCGCGGCCGGGGTGCCGTACACCCCGGACTGCGTGCCGCGCACCAGGGTCGACATCAGATCCACCCCGTTCGCTTCCGCAGTCGCGTAGTGGTCGTTGTTGGCCGGTGACGGCGGCGGCAACCCCGCGGCGTTGCTGGTGTAGAGGATGTCGGCGGACAAGGCGGTGTTGAACGGCACGTCATCGCGCACCATGCCGATCACGGTCGCCGCGTAGTCATTGAGCGGGGCGAACACCGTCTGGTCGCGATTGGTCCACGGCATGACGAAGTTCTTGAGCGTCACGTCGTAGAAGCTGGGCGCGCTGGTGGCGATCGCCGCGGCGGCCAGCAGGCCCGCCTGGCCGGGACTCGCGCTGATCGCGTTCGCCATCTGCTGCAGTACGGCGGCCGACGGCGGCACGCCGGCGATGCGCTCGTAGATGCGCTTCGCCTGCTCGTTGGGGCCCGCGAACGCGGGCGCGATGGGCTGCGCGAGCAGCAGCGCGCACGCCGTAAGCGCGGCGCGCGCCGCGCGGCCCGGACCTGTGCCGTTGTTCGTGACATTCATGGCGCTCGTCAACTCCCAATAAAGCCGATGCGCGTGCCGGACTATACGGCTCAACGCTCCCCGCCCCGAATGTCTCAAGTGCCGTACGTCGCGGCTCGCCGACAGTTTTCCTTGTTGTTCGTGTGCGGGGATGATTGCGCGGCAAACTGCGAGCCAGTTCGCAGCGGCGGGCGTCCCGAATGGCTACCTAGTACCGGCTAAGGCCGCGGTGCTGCGCTCAAGCTCAGCAGAACACGCGGCGCACGTGCGTACCGTGACGGAAATGCCACGATGGCGAAAGTAATCAGGGTGACATTGAATTACGTTACATTCGCGCGGCGGGCGTATGGCGCAACGCCCGCTGGAGTAGGCGCATGAGGCAGCAGTGCGACGGGCGGGCATTGGGACGGCGGTCGCGGCCGCTTGCGGCCGCGGGCGGCGCGCCGGCACTGGCGGTGCTGCTGTGCGCCGCGCTCGCCGCCTGCGCCGGTAACGGCAGCGGCGGGAGCGGCAGCGTCAACATCGCCAACAGCCAGACGGGCGACCCCGCCACCGTCGACTTCCCGATCTTCTACGTGAAGCGCACCGTGCCGACCGACAAGGCGGGCAACGTCGTGCAGGACGATCTGCGCATCCTGCGCGATGCGGTTCCGACCGCGGACCTGTACGAGCGCGCCAGCGCCGCCCCGAGTGCCACCGAGACCAATATCACCAGCCGCATCACCGCCGCAGCCCGCTACGACGTGAAGGACGTCGACAGCTCCCCCGACGGCAGCCGGGTGGTGTTCGCGATGCGCGGCCCGCTGGCGCTGAACCAGAAGGCGAAGGACCCTCCGTCGTGGCGCATCTGGCAGTACGTCCTCGCGACCAACACGCTCGCCCCCGTCATCGATCCGGCCATCGACCCCGATCCGCCCACGGTCAACGACGTGTCCCCGCACTACCTGCCGGACGGGCGCATCGTGTTCTCGAGCACCCGCCAGACCCAGTCGCAGGGGATCCTGCTCGATGAGCACAAGCCGCAGTTCTCCGCGCTCGATGAAGCGCGGGTCGAGCCCGCGTTCGTGCTCGAGGTCATGAACGCCAACGGCACCGGCGTGCACCAGATCTCCTTCAACCAGAGCCACGACCAGGACGCAACCGTGCTCGAGAGCGGGCGCGTGCTGTGGAGCCGCTGGGACAACGCGCCGGGCAAGGACGCCATGTCGCTGTACTCCTCCAATCCCGACGGCACGGACCTGCAGCTGTACTACGGCGCCAACAGCCACCTGACGGGCACCAACGGCACGGTGGTCGAGTTCATGCGCCCGCACGAGATGCAGAACGGCAATATCCTCACGCTCATCCGCCAGTACACCGGGGTCGACTTCGGCGGCAACCTGGTGGCCATCGACGGCGTGCATTACGCGGAGAACACCCAGGGGCTGGCCGCCTATCCGACCCTCACCGGCCCGGCCCAGACGGCCGCCACGATGAACAACGTGGTCACCATTGCGGGGCCCTCGCCGGCCGGACGCTTCAACTCCGCCTATCCGCTCTGGGACGGCACCAACCGCATCCTGGTGAGCTGGACCGAGTGCCGGCTGCTCGACACCACGCGCACCCCGCCGGTGATCGTGCCGTGCACCGGCAGCGCGCTCGCCAATCCCAATGCCCAGACCGCGCCGCCGCTGTACAGCGTGTGGATGCTCGATCCGGCGCGCAACACCATGCTGCCGGTGATGGCCCCGGTCGAGGGCGTCATGGTGACCGATGTCGCGGTGGCGCAGCCGCGCCCGCTGCCCACCATCATCCTCGACAAGGTTGCGGGGGTGGATTTCAACCAGAACCTCGTGAACTCGGGAGTCGGCGTCCTTGATATAAGGAGTGTGTACGACTTCGACGGCGTGGACACCGCCAGCCCCAGCATCGCCGCGGTCGCCGATCCGGCCCAGACAGCGGCGAGCGCGCGCCCGGCGCGCTTCATCCGTCTGGAGAAGGCGGTCTCCATCCCCGACAAGACCATCGTCAACCTGTCCGCCGCCGCGTTCGGCGCCAGCAACACCATGCTCGAGATCCTCGGCTACGCGCCCATCGAGCCGGACGGCTCGGTGCACCTCGAGGTGCCCGCCAATGTCGCGTTCCGCATGAGCGTGCTCGACGCCAACGCGCGGCGCATCGGCCCGGTGCAGGGCGTGTGGCTGCAGGTGATACCGGGCGAGGTACTCTCGTGCAACGGCTGCCACCAGCCCGCGAGCGCCCAGCGGCCGGTCTCGCACGGCCGCTCGGGCCTGTTCGCCTCCGCCTGGGCGGGCGCCAGCGCCGCCGGGGTGGCCTTCCCGCATACCCACGCGTCCGGTCCGCAGGCCTTCATCCCGCAGCAGGCGGGAGTCACCATGGCGCAGGCGCGCATGGCGGTGAGCTGCGCCAACGACACCCCGCCGTGCGCCCAGATGGTACCGAGCGTGAATGTCGTCTACAGCGACGTGTGGACCGATCCGGCGCAGGCCACACCGGGCACGCCC
>JBOIAH010000133.1:0-3869 GCA_050739055.1 Steroidobacteraceae bacterium
GTCGGGGAGAATACCAACGACCAGCCTAGCGCACTTATACGCTCAATCGCCCGGCTACAGCAACGCCGGGAAACCTAGGAAGACGCACGCCGAGGGCATAGAGCTGCCCGAGCACGTAGCCCAAAACCACCTGGTGCTCGAGGAGCGCGCTCGAGCGATTGAGGCCGAATTTCTGCGCGATCTGCTGGGTGGACTTGTCCGTGCGGTACCAGGTGTGCAGGAACGAGGGCCACCCGTAGGGTGCATGCGTCACAATCCCGTCGGTCACGATTGCCTCGTCGTCGTTGAGCGGCGGGACACGCGAGTGCAGGGCCGGGTCCGGGGCGATCGAACCGGGGAGCCCAGAGCCGACGGACGCTGCCCACCGCCACAACCACCGGTCGACCGGGGCCAGGCGCGCGTCGAGGGAGAGCACGCGCGGATCAGGAACCGCGGGGGCCACGGGCGCGCTCGGCATTCAACTGCGCCGCGACGATCACCCGCGAACGCTCGTCCTTGAGCCGGCTCGCTTCGGCAAGCAGCTTGTGCGCCGTGCGCGCCAGCAGGTCCGGGGCCTCGATGAGCTTCGCTCCGCAAAGCATGTCGGCGAGCACGCTGATGCGCATCGAGTCGATGTGCGCGTTCACGGCGAGCTCGAGCATGTTCGGCTGCACGATGCTCGCGAGGTAGGCCCGGGTCCACTCCTCGCGCGCCTGCGGGAGCATGAGCGGCGGCAGGCCGTTCACCGGGATCACCGGCGGCGCGGGCGGCTCGGGCTCGGGCGGTGGCGCGGCGTCGGTCACTGGATGCTCGGGGCGAGCGTCTCGCGCAGCATCGTCAGTTCGGTGCGCGCACGGTGAATCTCGCTACGCGCGTCATCGAGGTCGCGCTGCACCTGCGCGAGTGCGGCTTGGGCCCTGCGTGCCTGATCGGTGGCCTCCGTGCGTGCAGTGACGGCATCCTGCCGGAAACGCAGCAGCTCACTCGCCGCTTCCCGCAGCGCGACCATGTAGTGCTCGGCCACGTGCGCATTCTCCGGGTGCAGGATGTCCTCGCGCAGGATCGCGATCAGCTCCTCGAAGGTGTAGGCGTTCACGCCGACTCGCCCTCCTTGCCGAGCTTCTGGTGCTCGCCGAGGAAGTGCCGGGCCGTGTGCAGGCAGTCAATCGCCTGCTTCACCCACCCGTGCGGGTGCTGGCTCTGGTGGAACTCGAGCGCGGCGATCGCATCGGCCACCGAGCCGTGCGCATCCGCGAGGCGTTCTTGCGGCGTCTTCTCGCGGAGAATTGACCCGGCGCCGACGCCGGCCTGGGTCCGAGGTGCTGTAGATATCATGTTCGCTCTCCGGGTTGTTTCCAGCCGCGAGCGCTGAGCACTCGCAGGGTCATCTCGATCGCCCGCCGCGGCCGCACGTCGGTCTGCAGAAAGCGTAGCACGGTCCAGCCGAGGAGCGCTGCCGTGTTGTACTTCTCGAGGTCCCCGCGGATGCCGCTGATCGTGCCATGCCGGCCCGTCACAGCGAGTTCACCTGCGAGCCGGCGCACGCATACGCCCTCGAT
This sequence comes from Steroidobacteraceae bacterium, assembly GCA_050739055.1. Taxonomy (GTDB): domain Bacteria; phylum Pseudomonadota; class Gammaproteobacteria; order Steroidobacterales; family Steroidobacteraceae; genus 13-2-20CM-66-19. The sequence goes on from JBOIAH010000133.1 coordinate 1,539, forward strand.
TTCGACCGCCAACAGATATTCGCGCAGCGCGAAGTCGAAGCGCCAGCGCCGTCCGATCGACTCGGCGAACAGATACTGCCGGCAGACCATGAAGCCGCGGAAAGGCGCAAGTTGCAGCGCGAACTCCTCCTCCGCGCTCGATCGCGGCGCGCCTGCGGCCTTGGCGAGTTCGGGCCACTCGGATGCGACCAGATGCAGCTGGCGCGGCATCACAATTTCCCGGGCAGCATGCAGGCTACGAGCAGAGCGTAGCCGGCCAGCACGCCGAGCGAGCTGACGATGACCACGAGCGGCAGCAGAACGGAAAGCGGCATGCACATCAGGGCGCCTCAGCGAGGGTGCGCAAGTAGTTCCGGTATAGCCGATAAACGCTCGGGCGCGAGACGTTGAGCTTCGCCGCGATCGCCCGGTAACTGAGCCCCTCCTCGCGCAGTGCGACGATCCTCAAGTCGAGGTCGAGCGAGAGTTGGCGCTTGCGACCGGGTCTAGCCACGTGGCGCCTTCGTGAGCCAAGCGAGCAGCAGGAACCCAATCACGACGAGCACCCACGCGACCATCGTCCAGTCGATCGTGGTCATGCGCCGATGGCGCAGCCAGCTCACGCCGTAGCCCCCTGGAGCTTCTCAAGTTCGCAGACGACGACGTCAGCCAGCGTGCGCGCCTCCTGCACGAGCTCCGGGTGCAGCGAGTACGGACCACCCGGATGTGCCTGGGTCGTCGGCTGGCGCATCGCGATGCAAGCCAGGGCCACGAGGTACGCGACCGAGCGAACCTTCTCCCTTTCGGCCGGCGTCAAGTCTGGAAGGCTCACGCTGGCGGCTTCTGTGAAGCCTGCGACCCGCGCCAGCGCGCGACCTCATCCGCGGGCGTCGCATCGGCGGCCATCGTCGCAGCCGCCTCCGCACCCTCTGCGTCGTTCGCACCCCCGCCAGCCAAGGGCAGGTTCTGCTGGCGCTTGTCGGACTTCGTTGCAAGCTTGCCGCCTGAGAGCTCGACGCCCACCTCGCGCTTCTGGTGCTCCTGGAGCAGCAGGTTCTCGTGGCCGATGCCCGGGTGCACGTACAGGTGCAGCCCGATGCGCGTGACGCCACCCACCTCGAAGCTGAGCGTGATGTCGCTCACCTTGCAGCCGGAGTAGGTCAGGTGCCGGTCGCCCGTGAAGGCGAGATGCGCTTCGACGTCCTCGTAGGCGTCCTTCAGCTGCAGCGCTGCGCACCGCCGGAATCCGTCGACCGGTGCGAGGAGGTCAGGATGGTCGGTCTCATCGCCCGCGCGCGGCAACACCGGCTCGCCATCGACACCGTAGACCGCGCGGTCGAAGTCCTCGCCCATGAGCGCGTTCAGCTGCTTGCGGTCGACAGCGAACTCGAGCGGCAAGGTGAAGCCGGTTACGGGATCCGCGTTCGGGTTCTCGAGGTTGTTCGCGATCTTGCCGAGCTTCGCGTGCTCGTCGGCGAGAGCGAAGACCGGCTTGGCGGATTTCTTGGCGGTCATGCTGAGAGTCTCCCGGGTTGCCTGGTCGGCGCACGCAGCACGGCAGCGGCTGCGCGCGGGTCTGCGCCGGCGTCTTCCACGTGCGTGTCCGGTGACGAGCCGGGCGCGATGCTCGGCTTGCACCTGAGCTACGAGGTCGAACAAGTTTGTCTGGAACATCGCCCCTATCCCTACGTGTCTCGCTTTATACGCTCGTTGCCTGTCTCGTTGCAATCTCGGATTCCGCTCGATCGAAGCAGGCGCTCCAAGCCTGGTCCTGCTCGAGGCGCGAGGGAAGCGATCCCCACTCGCGCATGTCGGTCGCCCATGCGCGCTTGTAGGCGACCAAGCGCCCAACCGCTGCGATGAACTCCGGCGATGCGTCCGCGTTCGGAGTCGTCATCGTGCGCATCGCCATGTAGCTCGGCCCGCGTCCGTACGCGCCCAGCTGCTCAACGAGGCGACCGCGGATGTACGCGAGCAGCCGCAGGTTAGCCACGCGGTCCCACCCGTCACCCGCCCAGGTGTCCTTCGGCAGCTCTGACGGGGCTTGCGCGCGCAGCCGGCGCTTCGCCGCCCACACCGCGCCCACGCCGAAGCTGCGGGGAGCCTCGCCCTCAGCAAGCTCGGTGACGATGAGATCGCAGCAGCGCGAAAACGCCATCGCGTCCATGCGCTTGAGGCCCTTCCAGAACGCCTCGCGCTTCGTGTCCCCAAGGGGCTTGTCGAGCGCGGCAAAGAGCAGGTCAATCTCCCGATCAAACTGCGAACGGTCAGCATCAAGCATGAGGTTTCCTCTCCGGCCCGATCCAGGAACCTGTAGCATCTCGCAATCCCGCTACGATGTCAGCCTCCATC
>JBOIAH010000134.1:0-1614 GCA_050739055.1 Steroidobacteraceae bacterium
GAATTGCGCGCAGGTGGCGGGGGTGGCGAGCAGCCGCACGCCCTTGCGCAGGCCGTCGTAAGTCTGGTGCACGTGACCCCAGGCGATCGCGCGCACGTTATGGTGGCGGTCGATGACCTGGAAGAACTCCGCTGCATTCTCCAGGCCGACGCGGTCGAGCCAGCGGCTCGCCATCGGTACCGGGTGGTGATGCAGGCAGACCAGGCAATGGCGTTTCCCGGCCCCAAGGAGCGCCGCTTCGAGCTCGCTCAGGGTCTCTCCACTGAGGCGGCCGCTCGCCGACCCGGGGATGCAGCTGTCGAGCAGCACGATGCGCCAGCGCCCCAGATCCACGTGGCCGCCGATGACAAAGGGCGCACGGCTCAGCTCGCGGCGCAGCGCCTGAGGCTCGTCGTGGTTGCCGGCGATGCACAGCACCGGCAGGCCGAACGCGCTGAACAGGCGACGGAAATGCGGGTAGCCCGCCGGATCGTCCTGGACCAGGTCGCCGGTCACCAGCAGCGCATCCGGCGGCCAGTCGCGCCTCTGCGCGTGCGCCAGGGCCGCGGTGAGCGCCGGCAGGGTCGCCACCCCGCGCAGCGTTCCGGCTTCATCGCCGTAAAGATGCGGGTCGGTGAAATGAGTGAGGCGAACGACGCTCATGATGAAAGCGTAGCAGAGGCCCCTCGGCAGGAGCAGTGAACCAGGTCCCTTCAAACGCCAGAGCCGTGGCGCCGCGCGCTTAGCATGACGCGGTGCGCGTTCCGCGCGCGGAATAATGTGAAGCAATCGAAGCCGCGCGCCGCCGGCACGGGAACTTAAGTCGCATCGGTGTGTCGTGCGCTCGCGACGTTCCGTTGGTGGCACTTAGGCCAGGGCCTCGCCGCCACGGACGCCTCCGCGAGGCGCGCGCACCGATTGAGCATCGGGCGCGTCTGGTGGAGAATGCGCGCCCCTGCACGCGCCGACGCACCTGCACCGCGGCTCAGGAGCCGCCCGAGGCATCGCATGACCACTCGCCGCGAACTTGCCAATGCCATCCGTGCACTGTCCATGGACGCCGTGCAGCGCGCCAATTCGGGGCACCCCGGCATGCCGATGGGCATGGCCGACATCGCCCAGGTGCTGTGGGGCGATTTTCTCAAGTACAACCCCGGCGACCCCCTGTGGCCCGACCGCGATCGTTTCGTGCTCTCCAACGGTCACGGCTCGATGCTGTTGTATTCGGTGCTGCATCTCACCGGCTATCCGCTCACCATCGGGGACCTCGAGGGATTCCGCCAGCTCGGCAGCAAGACCCCCGGGCACCCGGAGCACGATCCGCCGCTCGGTATCGAGACGACCACCGGGCCCCTGGGGCAGGGCCTCGCCAACGCGGTCGGCATGGCGTTCGCGGAAAAACTGCTCGCCCTTGAGTTCAACCGCCCGGGCTTCCCGCTGGTCGATCACTACACCTACGCATTCTGCGGCGACGGCTGCCTCATGGAGGGCGTCTCGCACGAGGCGTGCTCGCTCGCCGGCACGCTTAGGCTGGGCAAGCTCATCGTGCTCTACGACGACAACGGCATTTCCATCGACGGCAAGGTCGCCGGCTGGTTTACCGACGACACCCCGCAGCGCTTCGCGGCCTACGGC
>JBOIAH010000135.1:0-4947 GCA_050739055.1 Steroidobacteraceae bacterium
CTGCTATTCTTGGTCTCATGAAGACTGAACCGAAGGTGCGTGCCAGCGAGGGCCTGCGGCAGGTGCGCTACGAGATCCGCGGACGCCTCGCCCGGCGCGCCCATGAGCTCGAGCGCCAGGGCTACGAGATCATCTCGCTCAACATCGGCAATCCGCGCGCCTTTGGACTGCGCACGCCCGAGACCATGCGCCTCGCCATGATCGAGAACCTCGCCGACGCGGAAGGCTATTGTCATCAGAAGGGGATCTTTCCGGCGCGCGAAGCGATCGTGATGCAGCAGCAGGCCCGCGGCGTCACCGGCGTCACGGCCGAGGAGGTCTATATCGGCAACGGGGTGAGCGAGCTCATCGACCTGACGCTGCGGGCGCTGCTCAACGAGGGCGATGAGGTGCTGGTGCCGAGCCCGGACTATCCGCTGTGGACGGCGGCCGTCACCCTGAACCGCGGCCGCGCGGTGCATTACCCCTGCCGCCCGGGGAACGCGTTTGCGCCCGACCCGGAGGAACTGGCGCGCCTCGTCACGGCGCGCACGCGCGCCATCGTCATCATCAATCCCAACAACCCGAGCGGCGCGGTCTATCCGCGCGCGGTGCTCGCAGCGCTCGCGCAGCTCGCGGAAGCGCGCGGACTCATCGTCTTCAGCGACGAGATCTACGACCAGATGATCTATGAGGGCGCGGAGTTCGTTCCCATGGCGACGCTGGTGCACGACACGCTGTGTGCGACGCTCTCGGGACTGTCCAAGGTCTACCGCGCGTGCGGTTACCGCGTGGGCTGGGCGGTGTTCTCCGGGCGCACGCCTGCGGCCGCGGACTATCTCAACGGCCTCGAGCTGCTCGCGTCCCTGCGCCTGTGCAGCAACGTGACGGCGCAATGGGCCGTGCAGACGGCCCTCGGCGGGCATCAGAGCATTAAGGAGCTGGTGTCACCGGGCGGACGGCTGTACGAATCGCGCGCCGCGATCCTTGCAGGGGTGCAGCGCAGCCACTTCCTCACCCTTAGCGCCCCCGGGGGCGCGATGTACGCGTTTCCCGCAGTGGATCCGCGCGCCCTGCCGGACTTCGACGACCAGCGCTTCGCGCTCGATCTGCTCGAGCAGAAGCACGTGCTGGTCGCCCCGGGGGTGAGCTTCAACGTGCCGTATCGCAATCACTTCCGCATCACCAACCTGCCGGATGCCGGCACGGTGCGCGAGGTGTTCGCCCGGATCGAGGAGCTGCTCAACGAGTACGCCGCCGGCGGTGACGCCGGAGGCGCGCGCGGCGGCAACGTCGTGAGCGCAGAATCACGATTCAAGTAGTTTATCCAAAGATTTTCTAATAGCCTGTTTTGTTTAGGCTTCCTACCGACGTAAGCGATGTTCTGGGGTGCGGCGGCACCGTGCTCGTCCCGTCCCGCCAGCGCGTGCACGCGGTGCGGCTCGCGCACGCCGCGGCGCAGCTTCAGGCGGGGCGGCGCGTGTGGGGGAGCGCGGACGTGCTGACGCCCGCGGGCTGGGCACGCCGCGAGTGCGAGCGCCGGGCGGAGCTCGCACCCGGTGAGTGGCCGCGGATTCTCGGTCCGGCCGAGGAGTGGCTGCTGTGGCGCGAGGCGGCGCGGGAAGCGGCCCGGGAAGCCGCGCACAGCAATCCCTTTCTCGATGCGGGCGTGCTCGCCGACTCGCTGCAGGGCGCGAGCGCGCGAGCGGCGCAATACGGTGTGGCACGGCCCGCGGGTGCAGCGGGGAGCGAGGCGGCGCTGCTGCGCCGTGCCGAGCGGGTCCTCGAGGCACGCTGCCAGGAGCTGAACGCGGCGAGCGTGACTTCCTGCACTGACCGGCTGCGCGCAGCCCCGCCCGCGCGTGCTCCACAGCTGCGCGGCTTCGACCTGACTCCGCCGTGGCTCGCGGCATTGACCGCGCCGCCCGCGCAGCCGCCGGCCGGCGCGCCGGCGGCGACCGTGCGTGCGGTTCGCACCGCCGACGCGCAAGCGCAGCTCGAGGCCATCGCCGCCTGGTGTTACGAGCGGCTCACCGCCCGGCCCGATGCGCGCCTGCTGGTCGTCCTTCCGGGGAGTGGCGGCGTGCGCGAGCGTCTCGCCGCGCTCATTCAGGGCGCTCTCGATCCCGGCGCCTCGCTCGCTGCCGACGCAGCAGGGCGCGCGCTCGTCGGTATCGAGGGGGGCGAGCCCCTCGGCGTCCTGCCCCTGCCGGCGCAGGCGCTCTTCGGCCTCGCGCTCCTCGGCGGCGCGGAGAGTGATACCGAGTCGGTCGCACGCTGGCTCACCGCGCCCTGGTGGGGCAGCCCGCCGCCCGCCGCGCGCGCGGCGCTCGCGCTGCGCTTGCGACAGCAGAGGAACTCGAGCCTCACGTTGCGCGATCTTCTCGGCGGGGGACTGCAGCGTGTCCCGGCGCAACTCACGCCCTGGGCGCGCGAGCTCGCCGCGTCCGTGCAACGCGCGATGAGCCGGCTGCGCCCGGACCACGCCTCGCCGCAGGACTGGTCGGAGCGCTTCGAGGCGGCGCTGGCCGAGCTCGGCTGGCCCGGAGCGCTCACCGCCGGCGGCACCCTGCACCAGATGCATCTGCGCTGGCGGGAGCTCCTCGAGGAGTTCGGCGAGCTCGTCGCGGTGAAGAGCCGCCTGGGACGGGAAGAAGCGCTCGCGCTGCTGCGCGCGCTGGCGCTGCGCACCGCTTATCGTCCGGCGGACGAGGGCGCGCCGGTTGCGATCACCCCGCTGCTCACTCAGCCGGTGGTGATCTACGACGGCATCTGGGTGGGGTCGCTGAGCGCCGACGTGCTTCCTCAGCCGGTCGCACCGGATCCGTTCCTGCCGCTCGCCGCCCAGGTGGCGGCGGGACTTCCGGAGGCGAGCGCCGCCGGCCGGCGCTCGCAGGCGCGCGCGCTGCTGGCCGCCTGGCGGGCGAGCACGACGGAGCTCGTGCTGTCAGTCCCGGCGCGGGAAGGGGACCTCCCGGTCTTGCCGAGCACTTGTCTTGCCGGCATCGCGTCCGCGCCCGAGAGTCCGCCGAGCCTCTGGCTGCCGCGGCGGCTGCATCGCGAGGGCTGCACCGAGACGCTCGATGACGTGCGGGGCACGGCCTTCAATCCGCGCCTTCACCTGCCCTCCGGCACGCGCGCACTGACCCTGCAGAACGCCTGTGCGTTCCGCGCCTACGCGGAGCTGCGGCTCGGTGCGCTGGAGTCGAGAGAGGCACAGCCCGGAGTCGCGATGCTCCAGCGGGGCGAGCTGCTGCATGCCGCGCTGCAGCTGCTCTGGGTGCGGCTGCGTGATTCGGCGTCGCTGGCCGCGCTCGAGACGGCAGCGCTCGATGCGCTGATCGGCGAGTGCGTCGCCGACGCCGCGCAGGGGCTGCTGGCCGAGCCGGGCCGCCGTTGGCGGCGCGGCCAGCGTGCGAGCGAAGGACAGTTTGACCTGTTCACCGCCCTCTCACCTGCGCTCGAGCGTGAGTGCCGCCGCGCGCGCGCGCTCATCCTCCGTCTGTGCGAGCTCGAGCGCACCCGGCCGTCGTTCACGGTGGAGGCCACCGAGTACACGACCGAGCTCGTGCTCGGCGGTGGCCGCGTGCCGCTACGGCTCGATCGCGTCGACCGCATCGCGGGCGGGCGCGCGGTGCTCGACTACAAGAGCGGACGGGCCGGGAGTCCGGACTGGTTCGGCGAGCGCCCGACTCACCCGCAGCTGCTCGCCTATGCGGCCGCTCTGGGCCGCGACGTGGTGGCGCTCGCTACGGTCAACGTCACGGCGCGCGAGGTGCGCTTCAAGGGGGTCGCGGCGGCGGCCGGCCTCCTGCCGCGGGTGCCGGCGCTGCCGCAGCGCCCCGGCGTGGCCGCCAACTGGGAGGCGCAGCAGCGCAGCTGGGAAGCGCTTCTCGAGCGGCTGATCCGCGCCTTCCTCGCCGGCGATGCGCGGGTCGACCCGGCGCCCGGGGCCTGCGACTTCTGCCACCTCACCGATGTCTGCCGGATCGGCGCGGACCGCAGCCCCGAGTCACCGGCCCCGGTGAGCGAATCCGATGAGTGACCGGGCACTCGAGCTCGATGAGGCAGCCCGCGCCGAGGCGAGTGCGCCCGGGGCCTCGATCCTGCTCGAGGCACCGGCGGGCTCGGGCAAGACCGCGGTGCTCGCGCGGCGCTTCCTCGCGCTGCTCGCGAGCGTCGACGATCCCGACGAGATCCTGGCGATCACCTTCACGAGAAAGGCGGCCGCGGAGATGCGCGCGCGCGTGGCGCGCGCTCTGCGCGGGGAGCACACGCCCGGGGATCCCGAGGCCGAGCGCCTGCGGGCACTGGCCGCCGCCGCCCTGGCGCGCGCCGCAGCGCGCGGCTGGTCGATCGCCACGGAGCCGCAGGCGCTGCGGATCCAGACGATCGATTCGTTCAACTACTGGCTGGCGACCCAGCTCCCGGTCGCCTCGCGCGCCGGCGGGACGCTGACCGTCGCCGAGACCGCGGGCGAGCTCTACCGGCGCGCCGCCCGGCGCACGCTGCTCGGGGCGGAATCCGATCCCGAGCTCGCCCCCGATGCGCTGCTGCTGTTCGAGCGGCTCGACAATCACTGGCTGAACTTCGAGCAGCTCATCGCGCAGATGCTCGGCGAGCGCGCCCACTGGCTGCGGTTCGTGGTCGACGAGGACCCGGGCGTGCTGTGCGCGCGAGTGAGCGCCAGTCTCGCCGCTCTCACCCGCGAGCGCCTGCGCGCGCTGCAGGCGCTCATTCCTGTGGCGTTGCGGCAGCGCGCCGCGATGCTCCCGGGAGTCGCCGCGCTCGGCATCGAGCCCGCCGATCTCGGCTACTGGAAGCGCTGCGCGCAGCTGCTGCTCACCCGCACCGACTGGCGCAAGCAGCTCAGCGCGCGCCTGCTCGACCTGCCGTGGGCGGATCCTTCGGTTTTGCGGCAGCTGCGGGATCTGATTGCGGATCTGGCGCCCCTCCCGGGCGCGCGTG
>JBOIAH010000136.1:0-5665 GCA_050739055.1 Steroidobacteraceae bacterium
TCGCTCACCCCGACCGCGTACACGATCAGCGGTACCGTGAGAAGGGAGCCGCCGCCCCCCACCAGGCCGAGCGAGAAGCCGGCGAGCGCGCCGGCGGCGGTGCCGATCAGGTACTGGGGAGCGCTCAGGAGCATGGTCGCCGCGGCCGCCGGACCGGCGGCAGAGCTAGCGAGCATGGTGCGCCGGGTTGCTCTCCGGCGGACGGTGTCCCGGCGGCACTGAGTTGCCGCCGAGCAGGCGACCGCCCACCGCAATCCCGTACAGCGAGTCGTCCCGGTCGTGGAATCGGGCGCGGGTCGCCGCCACCGAGCCCGAGTAGCGCGGATCCTGCGAGCGCTCGTGGCTGTCGACGAACAGCGCGACGTCCCAGGCCTGCTGGTCGGTGAGAGTTCCGCCCAGGCTGAAGGGCATGTTGCCCTTGATGAAGGCGGCGGCATTCTTCACGCTCACCATCCCTGCGCCCCAGTTGTACGAATTCGCGCCCCACAGTGCCGGAAATCCGGGACTGCCGTCGCCGGCGCGCTGCCCGGCACCGTTCTCGCCGTGGCACAGCGCGCACTCCCGGGCGTAGACCTGCGCACCCCGGCCGGCGTCGCGCGGCAGCGCCGCCCGGGCGAGCTTCGGGTAGCCGCGGCCGGCGATGTTGGGATCGAGCGGCGCGCCGCGCGCCATCCAGTACGCATAGCTCTCCAGTGCGATCAGTACCGGATCACCGAGCGGCGGCATGCTGCCGTTCATGCTGTAGAGGAAACATCCCTGCAACCGCTCGGCGAACGTGTTGACGTGCCCGTTCTTGACGCGATATGCGGGATAGGATACGTAGGCCGCCCACATGGGCGCGGAGCCGACGCGGCGCCCCTCGTCGAGGTGGCAGCTCGTGCAACGCAGATCGTTGCCCACGTAGCGCCCCGCGTACTTCCCGGGATCGTCGAAGATCTCCCGGCCGAGCTGCACCACCCGGCCGAAGTCGTCATCCGGGATGGGAAGATCGGACGGCTCGAACGGCGTCGGTCGCCTCGCGCCGGCCGCGCTCGCCGGCGAGGCAGCGGCGGACCGCGGCGCCGCTCGCCGGGAGGTGGTGGTGGCGGGCGCGGCGCCGCGCGCCGGAATCGCGGCGAAGTAGGCTGCGGCTGCGCGCTGGTCCGCGTCGGAGAGCCGGCTCGCGACTCTCTGCATCAGGCCGAGCGGATCGCCCCGGCGTTTTCCTTCCCGCCACGCCCGCAGCTGGCCATCGAGGTACACCGCCGGCTGTCCCGCGAGCGCCGGAAACGCCGCGCCGATGCCGCTGCCGCTCTCGCCGTGACACTGCACGCAGGCCGGCAGCCCCTGTGACCAGCGCCCCCGGAGCGCAAGCTGCTCGTCGAGCGCCACCGCGACTGCCGCCGGGGCCGCCGCACGTACCGGCAGTCGGGCGTAGTAATCCGCAAGCTGCGCGCGCTGCGCTCCTCCCAGGGAGCGGGCGAGCGGCGCCATGATCGCGCTCTCGCGTGTGCCATTCGCGTAGGCCTCGAGCTGTGCACGCAAATACGCGGCCGGCAGTCCCGCGAGACGCGGCATTGCGCCGGCGGGATTGCCCTCGCCTGCCGGCCCGTGGCAGGCGGCACAGGGCGCCGCGGCACTCGGGTCGTCGCTCCGGGCGCTCCCGGCCGCGGCGAGGGCCGCGAGGCCGGCGAGCAGCGCGAGCCGCGTCTCAGTGCGCGGCCGGAACGTACGCCTTGAACCCATAACGCTCGAAGATTGCCAGACTTTCCGGCGAGCGGATGAACTCGAGCCACTGTGCGCCCGCGCGCGCGCGCGCCGCGTGTTTCACGACCGCCCCGGCATAGACTCCGGTGCTGTTCTGGGCCTCGGGAATGTCGATGTGCCCGATGGCGTGGCCGATCTGCTCCTGGAACATTGCCTCGGATCGCCAGGTGACGCCGGCGTCGACCCGGCACTGCATGATCCACAGCGGCGTCTGACGATGATGAATATGAGTCAGGCGCGTCGTGCCGTCGTGCACCTTGGTGCCGTAGACGGCCTGCGCGAGGGCCGCGCCGCCGGCCTTCTCGAGGGAGGCCCGGATCTGCCGCGCGACGCCCTCGAACTCCGGATCGGGCATGGCGAGGCGTACCGCGGCGCCGCCGAGGTCGGCGAGGCCCGCGAAGTGCGCCGGGTTGCCCCGGGGCACCATGATGGTGAGCGTGTTGGTAACGTACGGCACCGCGGGCGCGTCCAGCAGGCCCGCGTCGATCTGCCGCTGCACGGCGTTGAGCCCGGCGAGGAACACGTCGCCCTTGACCGTCCAGCTCATGTTGCCGACGGTAACCCGGCCGCCGGCCCGCAACTGTCGCACCAGGAGTCCCGGCGGAAGGGTCTCCCAGAAGAGTCGTCCGCGGTACTGCGGGTAGCGGGATTCAAACGCTCGCACCAGGGGTGCCATCGCGAAGAAGTAGTTTCCGCCCACGTACAGCACCAGCAGCGGATCGCCCGGGTCGCCATGGAAGTCAGCGAGGGTGTCGGCCTCCGGCACGGTGAGCTCGAGGCCACGCTCGAGCGCGTCGTTGTTGGCGCCGTGCTGCCAGGGAGGATAGATCGTGTCGTCGCGCGCACCCGGGCAGAGCGACTCGGGCTGCGGCGGGGCGGACTGCGGGGACGAGGCATGCCCGGTGATCGGCACGCTCGCGCCGAGCGCGAGCGCACACGCGATCAGGGCGCGATGAAGCGGCATCAGGGAAGCGGCATCAGAAAAGCGGCATCAGCTGGTAGCCCTGCTGCTCGAGCGCCGTGATGGTGGTGAGGGCCGAGAGCGCCACGGTGACCGACCGATCGATCCACTCATACCGGTAGTTGTGCTCCAGGACCGCCTGGCCGCACACCGCCACATCCACGCCCGCCTTGCGCAGCGCCGCGATCACCGGAAGATTGGGATTCGCGACGCCGTAGGCGCTCTTGTAGTGCGCGTCGTCGAGTGCTACCGAGGTCGCCGCGCCATAAGCGATCGCGACGAACTTCAGGTGACTCACGGGCACACCCGCGGAGACGTACAGGTTGACGCTGCGCGCGACGCGCTCCACCGCCGGGTTTACCTGATCGGCCCCCTTGGAGGCGACAGTCATGGCGAACACGACCCGGTAAGTCTGGCGCGGATCGGGCTGGTAAGCCGCCTTCGGCAGCGGGTGCATCTTGCCGTAGCCCTCGATGGCCGGCGAGCTAAACAGGCCCGATTCGTCCGCCGCCGCGGCCGCCACCCAGCCCGCCGCGGCACACACCGCGAAGATCGCTATCACACCGTGTCGCATTTGAATCGCCCCATCGGTCGTACGGCTGTGGCCGGCACTGTAGTCCACACTCGAGTAGGTATCCAGAGCCCGCGGGTGAGCCCGCGAGCGCTGCGCATACGTTCAGAGCGCGAGGGCTCGAGAGAGGTCGCTGTGCTCAAATGCGCTTGCCATGCGGCGGATCTCTCCCTGCGACGCACCCGCTGCAGCCGCCACCTCGCGCCAGGCCGAGGTGTCCGCAGTCGAGAGCACCAGTTCCAGGCCACACGTTGCCTCATCAAGAGTAATGTTGGTCGTGAGGATGCGTGGGCGCACGTCGGTCGGTGTAGGGTTCAGGTCGTAGATCGGCGCGAGGATCCAGCCCCGTGGTGACGTGCAGAAGGCTGCCGAGCTCCACCAGTCCGGGCGCGCCGGAGACACCAACCAAGACGCATTTTTCCGTAACGGCGCTAGTGTCATGTCCCGTTAATACGTGACATATATAATGGTATGCTTGGGGTATCTTTCGCAGCGGAGATACGCCCGTGGCACGAGGTCGTCCGAAGGCTGAACTGATGTTGAGCGAAGCTGAACGGGTCCAGCTGTCTTCGATCGCGCGTTCGCGCTCGATGCCGGCGGCACTCACCGCGCGGGCACAGATCGTACTGCGTTGTGCAGGCGGAGAGTCCAACCATGCGGTGGCGCAGCGCTTCACCGTGACCGATGCGACGGTGGGCAAGTGGCGCGGGCGCTTTGTGCACGACCGCATCCGCGGGCTCTACGATGAGTTGCGGCCCGGTCGGCCGCGCACCTTCGGTGAGGAACGGATTGCCCGGCTCATCCGCAGGACGCTGCAAAGCAAGCCTCGCGATGGCGCCACGCACTGGAGTGTGCGCCAGGCGGCCCGCGAGAGTGGCATCTCCAAGAGCAGCGTGCAGCGCTACTTCGAGCTCTTTGGCTTGCAGCCCCATCGCAGCGAGAGCTTCAAGCTGTCCACGGACGCCTTCTTCATCGAGAAGTTGCGCGACGTGGCGGGGCTGTACCTGCACCCTCCGGAGAATGCCCTGGTGCTGAGCGTGGACGAGAAGAGCCAGTGCCAGGCGCTCGAGCGCACTCAGCCGATGCTGCCGCTGGGGCTCGGGTATGTCGAAGGGGTGACACACGACTACAAGCGTCATGGCACCACGACGCTGTTCGCGGCCCTGGATGTGCTCAACGGCACCGTGCTCACCGACTGCAAGCCACGCCACCGCCATCAGGAGTTCCTCGCCTTCCTGCGCCGCATTGAGAAGAACGTTCCCGAAAAGCTCGACATCCACCTGATCGTGGACAACTACAGCACCCATAAACACGCGCGGGTGAAGGCCTGGCTCGCCCAGCGCCCGCGCTGGCACATCCATTTCATTCCGACCTACAGCTCCTGGCTCAATCAGGTGGAGCGCTTCTTTGGCCTGATCACCGACAAAGCCATTCGCCGCGGTTCCTTCCGCAGCGTCAAGGAGTTGGTGGGTGCGATCGATCATTTTGTCACTCAGTACAACCAGCACTGCCAGCCCTTCGTGTGGACAGCGACAGCTGATTCCATCCTGGAAAAGCTGGAAAGACTTACCTCACGAATCAGCGGGACAGGACACTAGTGGTAATCGACGATCTCAACGTCAAAGGTGTGACCGTCACGCCACCTGAAACAGATCCGCCACTGCTTGTTGATCCGAATGCTGTACTCGCCATTTCGATCACCCTTCAAAACTTCGAGCTGATTCGAGCTCGGAATCGACGGATGCTGGAACGCAGTGCGGAGGAGTCAGGTACTGCTGCGCAAGATCAATCTGCCAGAGTGACGCGGTCGCAGCGGTAACGGCCGTCGAAAGGTTCTTTTGCCCTTTTTACAATTCCCTGGACGGACTGCCGTTTGATTTTAGACCGAAGATTCGGATTGCCTAGCGTTGCATAAAGGTGCGAGGATGAGTGCAAAGGACATTCATCGGACGAATGTCGGTTACGCACACTGATTCTATCCACCTCTACCCGGCTGGCACGAGCGCGGGAGAATTTGGAGGCTCGTTATGACACTCTCGCTCAACGACATCGCTCCCGATTTTGAAGCCGAGACCACCCAGGGCAAGCTCCGCTTCCACGATTGGATCGGCAACAATTGGGTAGTGCTGTTCTCCCATCCTAAGGACTTCACGCCGGTTTGCACGACCGAACTCGGCTACATGGCTAAGATCAAGCCTGAGTTCGAAAAGCGCGGCGTCAAAATCGTCGGTCTGTCGGTCGATCCACTCGAGCGACATTCCGGCTGGGCGAACGACATTGAGGAGACGCAGGGCTTCGCGCCGAACTATCCGATGATTGCTGACGTCGATTACAACGTATCGAAGCTCTACGGGATGCTGCCGGCGCCGGTGTCGGGTGATCCGACC
>JBOIAH010000137.1:0-3999 GCA_050739055.1 Steroidobacteraceae bacterium
GCACTCACGTGGCGGGGGTTCACATCTATGAGACTTCGATCCTGCCGGCGTGGATCGACTATAACGGTCACCTGCGCGATGCCTACTATGCCGTGATCCTCAGTTACGCGGCAGACGCCCTGATGGACCGGTTGCGCATGGATGCCGCATACCGCCGGCGCAGCGGATGCACCCTCTATACCGCGGAGATGCATATCCATTATCTGCGCGAGGTGCGCGAGACCGATACTGCCGCGGTGACGGTGTACATCCTCGGCGCCGACCACAAGCGCATCCACGCAGGCTTCGAGCTGCGGCGCGCCGCGGCCGAGGAACCCGCGGCCACCGCCGAGCTGATGTTGCTGCACGTGCGCCAGGGAGCAACTCCCGCGACCGAACCCTTTCCGCCCGAAGTCGCCGCCGCTCTCGCAGAGTTGCAGTCGGCCGCGACCGCGCAGAGCTTCCCCGGCCCGCGATCGCGGCCGCTCAGCCTGCGCGGCGGTGCACGCGGCTGATGAGCCCGCTTTCCCTGCAGCGCCTGCTCGCCCCGCGCAGCATCGCGCTGTTCGGCGGCGCGTGGGCCGACGCGGTGGCGTCCGCCGGCCGCGCGATCGGCTATCGCGGCGAGCTATGGCGCGTGCACCCCTCGCGAGCTTCCACGCCGGAGCAGCCCTACTTCCGCAGCGTCGAGGATCTCCCCGGCGTGCCCGATGCCGCCTTCATCGCGGCCCCGAACCGGGCGGTGCCGGGGATTGCCGCCGCGCTCGCACGGCGCGGCGCCGGCGGTTTCGTGTGCTTCGCATCGGGCTTCTCGGAAGTCGCGACCGACGAGGGGCAGCGCCTCACGCGCGAGCTGCTCGCGGGCGCGGCCGGGATGCCGTTCCTGGGCCCCAACTGCTACGGCTTCATCAATTTCTTCGACGGCGTCGCGCTCTGGCCGGACCAGGTCGTGGGCGGGCGCCGCGAGCGCGGCGTGGCCCTCATCTGCCAGAGCGGCACCATCGCCCTCAACCTGCTCTTCAACGGCCGCTCGCTGCCCATCGGCTGCCTGCTCACGGTCGGCAATCAGACGCGGCTCGCCGCCGAGGAGCTGATTGAGCTGCTGTCGCGCGATCCGCGGGTCAGCGCCTTCGGGCTGTACCTCGAGGGGATCAGCGACGTCGGCCATTTCGCGCACGCCGCCGCACAGGCGCGCGCGGCCGGCAAGCCCATCGCCGTGGTGAAGGCCGGGCGTACCGCGGCCGCCGTGCGTACCGCCCACACCCATACCGGCGCCCTCGCCGGAGCCGATGCGGCCTTTGATGCCTTCTGCCGCCAGACGGGGATCGCGCGCTGCGAGTCGCTCGCGACGCTGTGCGAGACCCTCAAGGTGTTTCATTGCGGCGGCCCGCTGCCCGGCCGGCGGGTGCTGGTGATGGGCGCCTCGGGCGGCGACATGGCGATGACCGCCGATGCCTCGCGCCACCTGGGACTTGAGTTTGCGCCGTTTCCGCCGGCGAGCGCCGCGCGCCTCACCGGGATACTCTCCGACAGGGTGCAGATCGCGAACCCGTTCGATTTCCAGACCCATGCGTGGTTTGATCGCCCGCGGCTGCGCTCGATGTTCTCGCAAACGCAACGCTCCGGGTTCGACGCCGTCGGTTTCATGATCGACTGCCCGCCCGCGGACCAGGCGGACCCGGCAGCGTACCTGAACGTCATCGACGAGTTCACCGCCGCGGCGGCATTGCCGGGCGCGGCGAGCCGCGGGGCGCTCATCTGCTCGCTGCCCGAATCGCTCGCGCCCGCGACCCGGGAGAAGTGCCTGGCGGCCGGCATCGTGCCGCTGCAGGGCCAGCGTGAAGCGCTCGAGGCGCTGGATGCGGCCGGCGCCGTCGGCCAGGCGTGGGCCGCCGGCAGCACGGTGGAGCTGCGCCGGCCGCGCGCGCCCGGCAACCGGGTGCATGCCCTCACCGAGCACGACGGCAAGGCGGCGCTCGCCGCATTCGGCGTGCGCGTGCCGCGCGCCGCGCTGGTCAGTCCCGGCGAGGCCGCCGCCGCCGCCGAGGCACTCGGCTTTCCGCTGGTGATGAAAGCTGCGGGCGCGGCGCTCACGCACAAATCCGAGCTGGGCGGGGTCGTGCTCGACGTGCGCAGCGGCGCGGCGGCGGCGCAGGCCGCGCGGCAGTTGTCCCGCCTGTCCGACCTGCTGCTGATCGAGGAAATGATCACCGACGGGGTCGCCGAGGTGCTGGTCGGCATCGCGGTCGATCCGCAGTTCGGGCAGCTGCTGGTGCTCGGCGCGGGCGGAGTGCTGGCCGAGCTGCTGCGCGACACCGTGACGCTGCTGCCGCCATTTGACGCCGCGGCGATCGAGACCGCCCTGCGCACGCTCAAAGTCGCTGAGTTGCTCACCGGCTTCCGCGGCCGTCCGCCCGCCGACGTGCCGGCGCTGGTGGAAACGGTGCTGGCCTGTATGCGCTACGCGCAGGCCAATCTCGAGACGCTCGTGGAGCTCGACATCAATCCCGTCATCGTGCGCCCCGCGAACCGGGGGGCCGTGGCGGTGGATACCCTGATCCGCCTCGCGGAGGAACATTGACATGTCAGACGGCATCACTACCGCCACCAGCGGCGCGATCCTCGAAGTCACGATCGATCGCCCCAAGGCAAACGCCATCGACCTGGGCGCGAGCCGACGCCTGAACGAGGTGTTCGCGCAGTTCCGCGACGATCCGCAGCTGCGGGTCGCGATCGTGACCGGGGCCGGCGAGCGCTTTTTCTGCGCTGGCTGGGATCTCAAGGGCGCGGCGGGCGGCGAGGAATCCGACGAGGACTGGGGCGCGGCTGGATTCGGCGGCCTGAACTATCCGCGCAACCTCGACAAGCCGCTCATCTCCGCGGTCAACGGCATCGCCTGCGGGGGCGGCTTCGAGATCGTGCTGGGAACCGACATCATCGTCATGGAAGAGCACGCGAAGTTCGCCTTGCCGGAGATCAACGTGGGCGTACTCGCCGATGCCGGCACCATCAAGCTGCGCCGGCGCATCCCGTATCACGTCGCGGTGGAGTTCCTGATGACCGGCCGCTGGATGGACGCGACGGAAGCCAGGCACTGGGGGCTCGCCAACCACGTGGTGCCGACCGGGACGGGGCTCGCCCGGGCGCGCGAGATCGCCCGGGCGCTCGCCGACGGCCCGCCGCTGCTGTTTCCCGCGATCAAGCAGCTGCTGCGCCACACCGAGATGATCCCCGAGAACCAGGCCTTCGAGGTGCACGACGCCCTGAACGCGGTGCAGCAGGTGATCCGCTCGGAGGATCTCAAGGAAGGCGCGCGCGCCTTCGCGGCGAAAAGAAAGCCGGTGTGGAAGGGTAAATAGCGCGTGCCAGGGAGCATCAGTCGCCGGCCGGCTCCACTTCAGCCGCCCAGGGGGCGAAGTAATGCTCGCGAGATGATGTGCCGCTGCACTTCGCTGGTGCCGTCCCAGATGCGCTCGATGCGCGCGTCGCGCCAGATGCGCTCGAGCGGCAGCTCGCTCATCAGCCCCATGCCGCCGTGGATCTGCAGCGCCTCGTCCGCCACCATCGCCAGCATCTCGGTCGCCTTGAGCTTGGCGATCGCCATGTCCATGTCGGTCGCGGTCTTCTGCTCGAGTTTCCACGCCGCTTCGAGCGTGAGCAGCTCCGCCGCCCGCAGCTCGACCGCCATGTCGGCGAGCTTGAAGGCAACGCCCTGGAACTTGCCGATCTGCTGGCCGAACTGCCGGCGGTCGACCGCCCATTGCCTGGCGAGCTCGAGCGCGCGCTCCGCGCGCCCCAGGCAGTTGGCCGCCACCTGCAGGCGCGTCGCCCCGAGCCAGGTGTTGGCCACTTCGAATCCCCGGTGCAGATCGCCGAGCACCGCCGACTCCGGCACCCGGCAATCCGTGAATTGCAGGATGCTGTTGGTGTAGCCGCGATGTGAGACGTTGTGGTAGCCGCGCCGTACCTCGAAGCCGGCGGTGCCCATATCGACCAGAAACGCGGTGATCAGCTTGCGGG
>JBOIAH010000138.1:0-2118 GCA_050739055.1 Steroidobacteraceae bacterium
TCACTCGCGTGGGAAGAGTCCTCCCAGCGCGCAAACGCGGTGAAATCTCGCGCGAAGCGTCGCTCGATCTCGAGGTAACCGATGTCGAAGCTGTCGTGGGTAGAGGTGGTCGGGGAACTCAGCCGCGTGTACACGTGATACGCGGTGGCGAGCACTTTCCAGTCGCTGGCGGCGTACATACCGAATGCACCGAACAGCTTCAAGTCGACGTGGTCGAGGCCGACGATGGGCGGGGCGGCGAGTCCCACCACGGGCAGCTCGTCGCTAGCGGCGAGGATACCGAAGCCGGTGTCGGTCAGCTCCCCGGGATGCAGTGAGGCCCGCGCCTGATAACCGACCTGGCGGTGCCGGGAGCTCGGATGCACCAGATCGAACGGATCCAGGCCGTCCGGGATGATGTGCGGCGCGATCCCGCCGCCCAGCGCGGTGCGCAGGCTCCAGTCACCGTACGCGTGCTTGCTGGATTCGATCAGCATGCCGGTGAAATGCTGCGGCAGGATGCCGCCGAGGTCCTCCCATTCGTCCAGCGCCGGTCGCGAGATGCTCGTGGAGAGGTACTGGCCGTGGTGGTGGTCGTGGTTCCATACGCTGGTCGGCTGGTGATAGCGCCCGAGCCAGATCACCGTCTCGTCCGATGCCTGCCAGCCCAGCTGGAACCGCTCGAGGTCGCCCTCGTGATCCGACAGCAGGTACTCGCTGAACAGCTTGAACGGCCCCTTCTGCAGCGACACGAGCATGTCGGCCTGGATCACTTGGTCGACGACCTCGGTGACCGGCGCCTGGCGATCGAAGGTGCCGAAGACCACTGCGCTCGGCATCAGCAGAAACTCGTGCTGCAGCGGCTCTTCCAGTGGGTCGCCCCGTGCCGAAGCTGCAGTGAGGAGGAATACCGCGAACAGCAGCTGAAAAACGCGCATGCGCCTTTCTCCCGTGATCAGAGTCTTGTTGATTTGTGGCAATCCGCACTCGGCGGAACCGCGACTGGGTTCCGGGCCCACCGCTGCCCCGCCGGCGGCCGTCGGGTTGTTCTTCTTGTCCACCCGTTGCTAGTACAGCATTACCCCCGGCGAAAGTACACGACCCACGGTGCCTCGCAGCGCAGGAGGCCGGAGCGGGATCTGATTAAGTGAAGCGCAACGTGCCGCGGGCCGCCTGCGCCGGGTTCGCGGGCGCTCGCCAGGGCTGTCCGCCGTGATAAGTTTGCGCCCGGTACGGCTCAACGACCCGAAGAGACAGCCTGCCTCAGGCACATCGAGCAGGCGAGCGGCATCTTCAGGTTTGCCATAACTACGACTATTCCCGAGCAACACCCATGCGCATCCTCGATCGTTCCGTGTACGTCGGCCCGTCGCTGTACGCCCGTTTCCCCGTCATTCGCCTCGAGCTCGATCTGGGCGAGCTCGAAGCGTGGCCCACCGGGCGCTTAGGCCCGGCCTTCGTCGACGCGTTGGCCGAGGCGCTGCCGGGGCTCGCCGAGCACGGCTGCTCATACCGCGCACCGGGCGGGTTCTTCCGCCGCATGCGCGAGGGCGACGGTACCTGGCTCGGGCACGTGCTCGAGCACGTCGCGATCGAGCTGCAGAATATCGCCGGCGAGGCGGTCACTTTCGGCAAGACCCGCAGCGCCGGTCCTCCCGGCATCTACAGCGTCGTCTACGAGTATGCGCAGCGCGACGAGGGCTGGGCTGCCGGTGAGCTCGGCTTGCGCCTGCTGTGCTCGCTGCTGCCGGACGCGCTGCGCCCCTCCGGGTCGGTACCGGCGGGCTGGGGCTGGCCCGAGGCGCGCGATGAGTTCATCCGCTTCGCGCAGCGGCGCGCGCTCGGTCCCTCGACCGCGTCCCTGGTGCGCGCCGCGGAAGCACGCGGCATTCCCTGGCTGCGCCTCAACGACCAGTCCCTCGTACAGCTCGGTCACGGCAGGTACCAGCAGCGCATCCAGGCGACCGTGACCGGACGCACCCCGCATATCGCCGTGGAGCTCGCCAGCGACAAGGAGGAAACCAACAGGATCCTCGCGGGCTTAGGTCTTCCGGTGCCGAAGCAGGAGACGGTGCAGAGCGAGGCCGCGGCGGTGCGCGCCGCGCGGCGCATCGGCTTTCCGGTCGTGACCAAGCCGTA
>JBOIAH010000139.1:0-3497 GCA_050739055.1 Steroidobacteraceae bacterium
CGCCGCCGCGGCCGTGCGCCGCCGCCCACGGTGCGCACCCTCATCGAGCGCGGCGCACGGCGCCTGGCGCGCGCCCGGGTGTTCTTCGGACACGGCACCGACAACGCGTGGGACGAGGCCGCGGCGCTGGTGCTGCATGCGCTCTCGGTGCCGCACTCGTGCGGCGCGGCGGGGTACGCCCGCCGGGTGGGCGCGGCGGGTGAGCGGCGCGTGCGGCAGCTGCTGAAGCGGCGCATCGCGGAGCGCATTCCGGCAGCCTACCTCACCGGGATCACGTGGTTTGCCGGCTTGGCGATGCGGGTCGATCGGCGCGTGCTCGTGCCGCGCTCAGCGCTCGCCGAGCTCATCGAGCGCGGCTTCGCACCCTGGGCCGAGGCGCGCCGCGTGCGCCGCGTGCTCGACGTTGGCACCGGGTCCGGGTGCATCGCCATCGCTTGCGCGCGCGCCCTGCCACACGCCCGCGTCGACGCGGTGGACATTTCCGCCGCGGCGCTTGAGGTCGCGCGCATCAACGTGCGCCGCCATCGGCTCACCGCGCGCGTGCGCCTGAGAAAGTCCGACCACTTCGGCGCGCTGCAAGGGGCGACCTACGATATCATCGTGGCCAATCCGCCTTACGTAGGGGCTCGTGAGCTCAAACGACTGCCGCCGGAGTACCGGCACGAGCCGCGCGTGGCGCTCGCGGCCGGCGGCGCGGGGCTGGCCTCCGTGCGGGTCATTCTGCGCGGGGCGCGCCGCCACCTGCGCCCGCGCGGGCTGCTTATCGTGGAGGTGGGCAACACCGAACGCGCCGTGCGGCGCTCGTTCCGCCGCCTGCCGTTCGTCTGGCTGCAGTTCGCGCGCGGCGGCGGCGGAGCCTTCCTGCTGACGCGCGAGCAACTGGCGGCGCACTGAACCACCATGTCCGGCAATACCCTCGGCAGACTGTTCACGGTGACTACCTTCGGCGAGAGCCACGGCCCCGCGATGGGCTGCATCGTCGACGGCTGCCCGCCCGGGCTCGAGCTCAGCGAGGCGGACCTGCAGCAGGATGTGGACCGCCGCCGCACCGGAACCTCGCACTTCGTGAGCCAGCGCCGCGAGGCGGACCAGGTGCGGATCCTCTCGGGCGTGTTTGCAGGGCGCACCACCGGCACGCCGATCGGCATCCTCATCGAGAACACCGACGCGCGCTCGCGCGACTACGACAAGATCCGCGACCGCTTCCGCCCCGGACACGCCGACTACACCTACCAGCAGAAATACGGCATCCGCGACTACCGCGGCGGTGGGCGTTCCTCGGCGCGCGAGACCGTCATGCGCACCGCCGCCGGGGCGATCGCGCGGCGCTACCTCGCGGTGCGCCTCGGCGTGCGGATCTTCGGCTACCTGAGCCAGGTCGGGCCGCTGGTGCTCGAGGCGGTGGATCCCGCCTGCGCGTACCACAACCCGTTCTTCTGCCCCGACCCGGCGCGCATCGCCGAGCTCGAGGAGCTGATCTGGAAGATCCGCAGCGCCGGGGATTCGATCGGCGCGCGGGTCACCGTGGTCGCGAGCGGCGTGCCGCCGGGACTGGGCGAGCCGGTATTCGACCGTCTGGACGCCGACATCGCCCACGCGCTCATGAGCATCAACGCGGTCAAGGCAGTCGAGCTCGGCGCGGGAGTGCGCGCGGTGGCGCAGCGCGGCAGCGAGCACCGCGACGAGCTGACCCCCGCCGGCTTTCGCAGCAACCACGCCGGCGGCGTGCTCGGCGGGATTTCATCCGGCCAGGACATCGTCGCCCACCTGACACTCAAGCCCACCTCCAGCATCCAGGTGCCGGGGAGCACCATCGATATCGCCGGCAACCCGGTCGAGATCGTGACCACCGGCCGGCATGACCCGTGCGTCGGGCTGCGCGCGACCCCGATCGCGGAGGCCATGCTCGCGATCGTGCTCATGGACCACTATCTGCGCCAGCGCGCGCAGAACGCGGACGTGAAGTCAGAAACGCCGGTGATTACCGGCACGCCGCGCCCCTGAAGACGCCCGCTGCCGCACCGCCGCGCACATGCACGAGATGTGCCGGGAGTCACATTCCCGGGGTGCAGTGCCCCGTCGGGCACCCTTCAGGCAGCGAACCGCGACACAGTTTATGTCCGGAGAATCCGTAAAGATCCGTGCTCTGACCGGGGACTTAACTCGTGGATTGTGATCGACATTGCGGGCATCGGGGCTGCGACCAACCGCCATCGGACGCCCGAGGCTTTGGTCCCGGAGCTTATTTAAGTTATATTGCGGCCCGACTCGTGGTGGACTCGCAAACCAAGGTCCATCCGATTGTTTTTACAAGATATTTCACCTAATGATTCCTGCCGGGGTGTCTTAATGGTCGCCAAACGCTCAAGCCGGGCGCTGGCATTGCTGCTGGCCTTGCCGTCAGCGGCGTTTGCCCTCGGTCTCGGGGACATTCATTTGCGCTCCACGCTCAATGCTCCACTGGACGCGGAGATCGAGGTCACGGATGTCGCCCCCGACGAGGTCAACACGCTGCGCGTGCAGTTGGCGCCACGTGACACGTTCGCGCAGAACGGACTCGACTATCCGGCGTACCTGCTGGGCGTCGAGCTGCGCACCGTGCGCACTCCTGACGGCCGCCAGATCATCAGGCTCAAGTCCACCGATCCGATTTCCGATCCTTTCATCACGCTGCTCGTCGAAGTGAACTGGTCTCACGGCCAGCTGGTGCGCGAGTACACACTGCTGCTCGATCCGCCGATGTACACGCCGGGCCGGAGCGCCGCGGCGAGCACACCGGTCAGCGCCCCCACGACCGGTGCGGGCGCGCGTGCCGGCTCGATCGCCCGCAGCGCGCAAAGCCCGGCACCCGCGGCCCCGGAGCCAGCGGCTCCCGCCCCGAGCGCACCCGAAGTGCCGTCCGCGAACGCGGCTCCTGCGAACGCGGTGCCTGCGAACGCGGCGAGGACGAGTGCGGCGCCCGCCAATCCCAGCGCCGCCGCGGGCGCGCAGGCGGCGGCCGGCTCGCACACGGTCCGGCGCGGCGAGACGCTTTCACGGATTGCCGCGGGCGCCGCCGGCGCGAAATCGACGACCCCTCGGGCGCACAGCTGGATGCTGGCCATCTATCGGGCCAATCCGCGCGCCTTCGAACGGAACATGAATCGGTTGCGCGCCGGTGCGGTGCTGCGGATGCCGGACGCGGCGCAGGCCGAGGCGGTAGCGCCTTCGGAGGCGGCCGCCGAGATTCGCCGCCAGTACGCTGAGTGGCACACGGCAGCGGGCGCTGCGGCGAGCGCAGCCCCTGCGGCCTCGCAGCCCGGACGCCTGCGCCTGGTCACGCCATCCGAGCCCGCTGCCGCGGGCACGGCCGCCGGCGCCGCGAACAGCGCCGAGGTGAGCGAGCTGCAGGGGCGGGTACACGACCTGGAGGGGCAACTCGCCGAGTCCAAGCGCCTGGTGGATCTGAAGAACGCCGATCTCGCGCGCCTGCAGGCGCAACTGGCGGCGAAGCAGGG
>JBOIAH010000140.1:0-1819 GCA_050739055.1 Steroidobacteraceae bacterium
ATCGGAGGTCACCGGCGTGCGGTCCCGCGCGAGCTGGTAGATCTGGTCCGTCGTGAACGCCTGTTCGAGCTGGATCAGGTCGGTGAAGTTCTGGCCGATGAGGGCGTTGCGGGTGGTCAGCACCGGGGAGTTACGCCGCTCGGCGTCGAAGCTCGCGCTCCAGCGGGCCGGCAGCGCCAGCGTTCCGATCAGGCTCGCGGTATTCACAGAGTGATAGAAAGTGTCGTAGTCGATCACGCTGACCAGCGATGCCCTGGAGGCGAGGAAGCGCCCTTGAAGGCCGACCGCCTGGCGGTCGCGCAGACCCTGGAATTGCTCGGTCCCGGCGAACACGGCCCCGTCCCAGTGCGCACCGGGAGGCGCGTACGCGAGCGCCACAGTCTCGAAGCGCTCCTGGGTCTGGGGGGCGAGGATCAGCTGTTCGACCGGGTAGCCGGCCGCCGCGTTGAGGGACCAGGCGGGCCTGAACTGCCAGGAGAGGAACAGCCCGTCGAACGTGCCGAGGATGCCATCCTCGGTGCTCACCTGGCGTCCCACGCGGGCGAGGAGCCCGAGCGGGCGATCGAGCAGCTCGAGCGAGGCGAGGCTGACGCGGGTCGGATTGCCGAGCGCCGCCGCGCTCGACTGGAAGCTCTTGTCGTAGCCGGCGCTCAGGCGCCCGATGAAGTCGTAGGTCTCGCCGCGCCGGCGCGCAAGGAAGTCCAGGTCGTTGAAGACGGCGTTCTCGGCGGTCGTCTGCGCGGCAAGCGGCACTGCCGGGGTGTTGGGGGGCGGCGGACCGTTGCTCACGCGCGAGCCGTCGTAGCGGAACAGCTGCGACCAGTCGCCGCTCGCTTCCCAGCCGCGCCTCTCACCGGGCGCTTCGCGGCCGGTACGGGCCCGGGCCTCGGCAGCGCGCAGGATGCGCAGGCGAAGCGCCACCCGCTCCGCCGCTTCGCCATGCGGATAACGGCGCAGATACTCCTCGTATTCCGCCTTGGCGTGCGCCAGCTCACCGGAGCGCTCGCGCGCGAGACCCAGCAGCTCCTGGGCGGCCGCACGCTCGGGAAACTCAGGCTGCCGCTGCAGCTTGGTGAGAACCGTGATCGCCTTCGGGTAATCGTGCTTGTCCAGCGCGCTGCGGGCCTCGGCCATCAGCGCCTTGAGGGCGTCGGGCGCGAGCGGCGGATCGCTGCCGATGCGCTCGACGGGCGGCAGCGCCTGCGGTAGCGGCCCGTTCTGCCCGCCGCTGGCGAGAACGGCCTCGTCTCCGATCGCGAGCCAGGCGCGCGGATAATCCCGTAGTGCGAGCTGCAGCAGCCGGTCGGCCTCGGAGCGGCGCTCGATGGGACCTACACGCAGGCGATACCACTTCTCGCCGCTGGTCACCGTCTCGGACACGTACGCCGGCGCCTTGAGCCGCTCGTGCGCGAGCTGTATGTCCGCCGGCGGGAAGGGCTTGGGCTCGGAATCGAGATTGATCGCGAAGTTGGCGATCACATCCGGCTGGCCAACCAGCACCTTCCCCTTGTGGCGGGCGCGATCGATGAGCCGCAGCCGCAGGCCGTGTGGATCGGCCCCCTGCGCGATCACGAAGTGCTCGTTGTTGCTGAACTCAAGTGTGAGGGTGACCTGGCCCGGCGCAATCGATTCCATCCGTGCGGCCCTGACGATGTTGGCCCCGCCGAGCACCGGTGGCGTCTCGGGGGCGATCAGGGCGAGCGGGCTCAGGGCGCAGTCCGGCAGGGGCGCGAGCTGGATGCGCACCTGCCGGCCTTCGCTCGCCGGCAGGTTGCTCAGGAAACGCATCGAGCAGTTGAACACCAGGGTCAGGTCGACC
>JBOIAH010000141.1:0-3975 GCA_050739055.1 Steroidobacteraceae bacterium
CTGCAGCTGCTCGACACCAGTGAGCGGGTGGAAATCACCACCCACGACCTGGAGGGCACGCTGCGCGCGCTGCTCGAGGCGAAAGTGCCGCTCACCAACCTGCGCATCCGGCCGCCCAACCTCGAGGACCTGTTCCTGGAGCTCACCGGCAAGGAGCTGCGCCCATGATGCGGCGGCTGTTGTCGGTCCTGCACGCGCGCAACCTCGAATTCCTGCGCGATCGCGCCACGCTGGTGTTCACGCTGCTGCTGCCGATCATGCTGGTGATCGGCATGGGGTTCGTGTTCGGCGGTCCCGAGCGGGCGCTGTTCAAGGTCGGCGTGCTCGGCGCGCACCCTGACAGCCTGAGCCACCCGTTCCTCAAGGAGCGCTACGTGCAGTTCGTTCCGCTGACCGAGGCGGGCGACGCCCTGCACAAGCTCACTCATCAGCAGATCGACCTGCTGACCGACTTCGCCGGGCCCACGCGCTACTGGGTGAATACCGATTCTCCCAAGGGCTACATCGTCGAGAAGCTGCTGCTGGCGGCCGAGCCCGGGGCGCGCCGCCAGCCGGTCGCCGGTGCCGCGCTGCGCTACATCGACTGGCTGTTCCCGGGAATTCTCGCCATGAACATGATGTTCAGCTGCCTGTTCGGCGTCGGCTACGTGGTACTGCGCTATCGCAAGAGCGGGTTCCTCAAGCGCCTCTACGCCACCCCGCTCAGCGCCTTCGAGTTCCTCAGCGCCCAGGTGCTGTCGCGCCTGTGCCTCATCATGTTCGTCACGGTGATCCTCTACGCCGGCATCGGCGCCATCATCGGCTTTCACTCGGCCGGGAGCCTGCTGCTGCTCGTCGCGCTCGCCATCGTCGGCGCGCTGTCGATGATCGCGCTCGGGCTCACCATCGCGGCGCGCTTCTCCAGCGAGGAGCTGGTCGGTGGCCTGCTCAACCTGCTCACCTGGCCGATGATGCTGCTGTCGGGCATCTGGTTCTCGCTCGAGGGCTCCCCGCGCTGGGTGCAGTGGGTGGCGCACGTCTTTCCGCTCACCCACCTGCTCGATGCCGCGCGCGCGGTGATGCTCGACGGCGCGGGGTTGACGCAGATCGCCCCGGACCTGCTGTATCTTGCGGCCACGACGCTGGTGTTCCTGGCGTTCGGCGCCTGGTCGTTCCGCTGGCGCATCGAGTAGGTCCTGAGCCGATCTAAGGTGCAAGCACCCTTGCGTTTCTTGAGCGACAACACTGCGACCGTCTGTCCGCAGATCCTGGAGGCGATCCGGGCGGCGAACCACGGGCTCGTCATACCCTACGGCGAGGACGAATGGAGCGCGCGGCTGGACGGCGCGCTCGGCGCCTGGTTCGGCACCCCGGTGCGCGCCTTCGCGGTGAGCACCGGCACCGCCGCCAACGCCCTCGCGCTCTCCACCCTGAGCCCGCCCTATGGGGCGATTTTCGCGCACCAGGAAGCCCACATCGTCAGCGACGAATGCGGCGCGCCCGGGTTCTTCTCCGGCGGCGCGCAGCTCGCGCTGCTGCCCGGCGCGCACGCCCGGCTCGCCCACGACACCCTCGCGGCGGCGCTCGCCGCTCATCCGCGCCATGTTCACGTGGTGCAGCCCGCGGCGCTGACGCTCACCCAGGCGACCGAGCTCGGGACCGTCTATCGCGCCGGCGAGCTCGCGGCCTTGATCGAGCTCGCGCATCGGCACGGGCTCAAGGTGCACCTGGACGGCGCGCGCTTCGCCAACGCGCTGGCGTTTCTCGGCTGCCACCCCGGGGACCTCAGCTGGCGCGCCGGAGTGGACGTGATGTCATTCGGCGCGACCAAGAACGGCGCGCTCGCCGCCGAGGCGGTGGTGTTCTTCGACCCCACCCTGGTGCGCGACTTCGAGCTGCGCCGCAAGCGCGCGGGTCACCTGCTGTCGAAATTCCGCTACGTCGCCGCGCAGCTGCTCGCCTACCTCGAGTCGGGCGTCTGGCAGCGTAACGCCGAGCGTACCAACCGCCTGGCACAGCGCATCGGTCAGGCCGCGGGCACCGCGCTGCTGCACCCGGTCGAGGCTAACGAGGTGTTCGTGAGCCTCGGCGCTGAACGCCGCCAGGCGCTGCGCGCCGCGGGTTTCGAGTTCTACGACTGGGGCGCGGAAAGTGCCGGCGAGGCGCGCTTCGTGGTCTCTTGGGACCAGCCGGAGGCGGACGTGCACGCGCTGTGCGAGGCGCTCGCCCCGCGGTGACGGCAGCCGCGCACGCTGCCGGCCGGTACCCCGGCGTCGCCCGGGCCTACAGCTCGCGCAGCCCCGCGGTCACCGGGATGCGCGCCGCGCGCACTGCGGGGAACAGTCCGCCGATGAAGCCGATCGCGAGCGCCCATTTGAGCCCGCCCCACACCAGCGCGGGTGACACGCGGAAGGCGAACACCACCTGGCTGAAGTTCGCCCCGAGCGTGGACGCGGTGTAGTTGTCGAAGATCGCCCAGGCGACCGCCGCACCGATCACCCCGCCGAGCAACGCGAGCAGCATGGTCTCGATCAGCACCGAGACGATGACCGGCACCCCCCGGAAGCCGATGGCGCGCAGGGTGGCGATCTCCCGGGCGCGCGCCGCGACCGCGGCATACATGGTGTTCAGAGCCCCGAAGATCGCCCCCAGCGCCATGATCGCGCCGACCACCGTCCCCAGAACGCGGATGACCCTGGTGAGCTGTCGGGACTGCTCGCTGTAATAGGCGCGCGTGGTCTTGGCGTCGACCTTGAGGCGCGGATCGCTCGCCAGCACCGCCTTGAGAGCATCGAATGCCTGGGGGTTGGTCAGGCGGACCGTGACCGAGGTGGTGCTGCTGCCGCGCCGATAGGTTGCACCGACCACGTCGGTGTCGCCCCAGACCTCGGAGTTGTGCGCATCGCCCGAGTCGAATACCCCGACGATGCTCCACTGCTGGCCGTTCAGCTTGAGGGTCGAGCCGGGATTTAGCCCGGCGAACTGCTCGCGTGCGCCCTTGCCGGCGATCAGCTCGCGCAGGCCCGGCGTGAACCTGCGCCCGGCAATGATCCTGAGGTTCGGGTGCATCTCCCAGGCGTGCTCACCCACGCCGCGGATCTCCACGTTGGCGTCCAGCCCGCTGCTCTTCTTCGGCAACGAAGCCGCGACCACCAGCTCCGGGGATGCGATCGGCTCCCCGTGCGCATCGCGCAGCACCTGGGGCTCCTGCGCCACCAGTTGCGCAGTCTCGTGACCCAGCACCGAATTGAGCTCGGTCTGCGAGCCGGCACGGGTCACGATGACGGTATCGTCGCTGCCCGTTCCGTGCAACGTCTTCTCAAAACCCACCGCCATCGCCAGCAACGCCACCAGCACGCCGACGACCCCGGCGATGCCGACGATGACGACCGACGAGGACCCGAGCCGTTGCGGGATGGTGGACAGGCCCACCTCGGTCACCGACCAGGTCTGACGCCCGGTCCGCGTCAGCGCGAGCCAGGCGCCGAGCAGCACTATGAACCCCGCAAGCGCCCACCAGGGACTCACGATGAGCAGCGCCAATGCGAGGGCGATCACCACCACCATCACGAGGGCCACGGCAATCTTTCTTAGCACGGTCCGCTCCTGGTGCGCTTTAGGCCTCAGCGGCCGGAAAGTGCATCCACGATGCGCAGGCGCATGCCGCGCAGCGCGGGCAACGCCCCGACCAGGAGCCCGATGACGACGGCCAGGGCCAGCCCGCGTGTCCAGCTCTCATACCCGACGGGTTCCATCGGCACCGAGGTGCCGAACTTGAGGCGCACGAGGCTCACCACCACCACGGCCATCGCCATTCCCAGTGCGCCGCCCACCAACAACAGCACCGTGGCCTCGGTGAGCACCAGGCCCAGGACGCTGCGGTTGGAGAAGCCGATGGTCTTCAGCACCGCGATCTCCGGGATGCGCTCCCGGACCGCCTGTGCCATGGTGTTGCCGGTGAGCAGTATCAGCGTGAAGAACACCGCTCCCATGATC
>JBOIAH010000142.1:0-1019 GCA_050739055.1 Steroidobacteraceae bacterium
CCCACCCGCCCGCGCAGCTGGTGCAGCTGCGCAAGCCCGAGGCGCTCGGCGTTCTCGATCACCATCAGGGTGGCGTTGGGAACATCCACGCCGACCTCGATGACGGTGGTGGCGACCAGCAGCTGGATCTTGCCCGCCTTGAACGCCAGCATCGCCTGATCCTTCGGCCCCGGCGGCATGCGCCCGTGGACCAGTCCCACACGCACGCCCGGCAGCGCCGCGGCGAGCGCGGCGGCGGTTTCTTCCGCGGCCTGGGCGCGCAACTCGTCGGACTCCTCGATCAGCGGGCAGACCCAGTACACCTGCCGGCCGGCGCGGCAGGCCGCGACGATCCGCGCCACCACCTCGGCGCGCCGCTCCTCGGGCAGCACCACGGTGCGCACCGGCGTGCGTCCTGGCGGCAGCTCGTCGATCACCGAGATGTCGAGATCCGCATACGCGGTCATGGCGAGCGTGCGGGGAATGGGCGTCGCGGTCATGATGAGCTGGTGCGGCAGGCGCCCCTGCCTCTGCCCCTTCTCGGAGAGCTTGAGGCGCTGCTGTACCCCGAAACGGTGCTGCTCGTCGACGATGACCAGCGCCAGGCGCGCAAACTCGATGCCCTCCTGGAACAGCGCGTGTGTGCCGACCACGACGCGGATTTCCCCGGCGGCTACGCCCTTGAGCACGCTGCGGCGGGTCCGCGCCGGTACCCCGCCCGACACCAGGGCGACCGGCATGCCGAGGGGGTGAAACCAGTCGCGGAAGTTGCGCCAGTGCTGCTCGGCGAGCAGCTCCGTGGGCGCCATGAGGGCCGCCTGCGCACCCGTGCCGGCGGCGCGCGCCGCCGCGCTTGCGGCCACCACGGTCTTGCCACAGCCGACATCGCCCTGCAGCAGCCGCACCATCGGCACCGGCGCGGCGAGATCGGCGTGCACTTCGCCGAGCGCGCGCGCCTGGGCGCGGGTGAGCGCGAACGGCAGCGCCGCGATGAACCGCCGGGCGAGTCCGCCGGGGTCGGGGAGTTCCCAGGCCGGATC
>JBOIAH010000143.1:0-2092 GCA_050739055.1 Steroidobacteraceae bacterium
GGGGTGGCGCTGCACGCGGCCGGCATCTACCGCGTGCTGGTGCTGGTGGCGCGTCCGGCGCTGTGGCTCACCAACCGCATGGCGTACGGGTTCCTGCGCCTGTTCGGCGTCGGGCGCGGCGCGTCCGCGAGCCCGGCGCTGAGCGCCGATGAGCTGCGTACCGTGGTGACGGAAGCCGCGCCGGTGATTCCGGCGCGTCACCGGCAGATGCTGCTGTCGATCCTCGACCTGGAGCGCATCACGGTGAATGACATCATGATTCCGCGGCAGGAGATCGCAGGCGTCGACGTGAGCGAGAGCTGGGAGGAGATCCTCGAGCAACTGCGCCAGACCCCGCACACGCGCCTGCCGGTGTACGAAGGCGAGCTCGACAACCTCATCGGGCTGCTGCACATGAAGCGGGTGGCGCACGAGCTGGTGCGCGGGACCTTGAGCCGCGAGCGGCTCATCGACATCGCCCGCGGGCGCGAATCGTACTTCGTGCCCGAGGGAACCGCGCTCAACGTGCAGCTCGGACACTTCCAGCGCAACCGCCGCCGCTTCGCTTTCGTCGTGAACGAGTACGGGGACATCGAGGGGCTGGTCACGCTCGAGGACATTCTCGAGGAGATCGTCGGGGAGTTCACCACCGATCCGGCCACGATCACCCACAAGGACGTGCATTCCGAGCGCCCGGGCGTGTTCATCATCAACGCGAGCGCCACCATCCGCGCGCTCAATCGCGCGCTCTCCTGGCAGCTGCCCACCGGCGGGCCGAAGACCGTGAACGGCCTGCTGCTCGAGCACCTGGAGACAATCCCGGACCCCGGCACCATGGTGCGCGTAGGGGACTACGAGTTCGAGGTGCTGCAGATCGCGGACAACGCCATCCGCACCGTGCGGGTGCGCGCGCCGGCCTCCGAGCGGAGCGCGGCGGGGCAGTAAGCGCGGCTCAGGGGCGCGCGGCGGGCGCGCCGGCCGGCGAAAACGCCGCCGCCAGTGCCTCGGCGACCGTGCCGGCCCCGAGCACGGCGATGCCGGCGGGAGCCTTGCGCGGGGCGTTATCGCGCGGTACGACTGCCACCCGGAACCCCTGGGCCTGCGCCTCGCGCAGCCGCTCATCGCCGTACGCCACCGGGCGCACCTCGCCGGTCAGCCCGAGCTCGCCGAACGCGGCCAGGTGCGGCGGCAGCGCCCGGCCGCTCAGACTCGAGGCGAGCGCCAGGACGACCGGCAGATCCCACGCGGTCTCGCTGATCTGGATGCCGCCGACCGCGTTCACGAACACGTCGTGCTCCTGCAGCGAGAGATCCGCGTGGCGGTTCACCACCGCGAGCAACATGGCCAGGCGGTTCGGATCCAGCCCCTGCGCGATGCGCCGCGGTGCGCCAAAACGCATGCGGTCCACCAACGCCTGCAGCTCGATCAACAACGGCCGGCCGCCGTCACGCGTGACCGTGACGATGCTGCCGGCGGCGGGTTGCGCCGGACGTGCCAGAAAAATCGCGGCGGGGTTGCGCACTTCCTTGAGTCCGCTGCCGGTCATGGCGAAGAACCCCAGCTCATTCACCGCGCCGAAGCGGTTCTTGGTGGCCCGCACGATGCGATAGCGGCTGCCCGCTTCGCTCTCGAAATACAACACGGTGTCCACCAGGTGCTCGAGCAACCGGGGTCCGGCGATCGCGCCCTCCTTGGTCAGGTGGCCGACGATGATCACCGCGGGCCCGCCGTTCTTGGCAAAGCGCACCAGTTCCGCGGTGCACTCGCGCAGCTGCGTGACCGCACCGGCACCGGCCGGCACGCCGCCCGATTGCAGAGTCTGGATCGAGTCCACGACCAGGATTGAGGCTTGCCGCGCCGCCGCAAGCGCCAGGATCGCCTGCAGGTCGGTCTCCGCCACCACCCCCAAGCCGTCCGCGGTGAGCCCCAGGCGCTGCGCACGCAGGCCCACCTGGGCGACGGACTCCTCGCCGCTGGCGTAGATCACCGGCCGCGAGCCCGCCACGTGCGCGGCGACCTGCAGCAGCAGCGTCGACTTGCCGATTCCCGGGTCGCCCCCCAGGAGGATCACCGAGCCGGCCACGATCCCGCCCCCCAGAACCCGATCCAGCTC
>JBOIAH010000144.1:0-3182 GCA_050739055.1 Steroidobacteraceae bacterium
GTCATACAGCTGGTCAACCCGCCGCTTGAATACGACGGCGTGCTGTCGGACAAGTCGGGCGACGTGCTGGGAACCTGGTCGAGCTTTGCGTACGAGAACGGCCGCGAGCTCGCGCAGGATACGCGCGGGGTGCCCATCGACGTGGTGGCGGACATGCTCGATCGGGTGCGCACCAACCGAGCGCTGCACTCGCTCGACGTCGAGCTGAGCGTGCAGCCGCTGGCGAGCGCGCGCGAGCTCGGGCTCCCGGAGGCGTGGACGCAGCGGCTCGCGGCGCACACCCCGACTCGACGCCAGGTGCTGACGGTGGTGCGCCTGGTGGGCGGCTCGGCGGCCGCCAAGCTCCTGCAGCAGGGCGATCTGCTGGTGGCGATCGACGGCCACGTCGTCACGCGCTTCCGCGAGGTCGAGCAGGCCGCGGCGGACAAGGACCAGGTGGCCGTCACGGTGTGGCGCGGCACCGGGGAGCAGACTCTCGAGGTGCCGACCGAGGTGCTGCCGGGCGCCGACGTCGAGCGCCTGGTGCAATGGGCGGGCGCCACCTTGCAGGCGCCGCACCGGGCGATGAGCGCACAGCGCGGCATTCCCCCGGTGGGCGTGTACGTGGCTTACTTCGCCTACGGGTCGCCGGCGACCCGCTACGCGCTGTACCCCGGGCGGCGCATCGTTGAAGTCGACGGCGTGCCGACCCCGGACCTCGACACGTTTCTCAAGGCCGTCACCGGCCGGCCCGATCGCGCCTCAGTGCGGCTGAAGACCATCACCTGGAACAACGCGCCGGAAGTGATCACGCTCAAGCTCGACCAACACTACTGGCCCGCCTACGAGCTCACGCACACGAGCGGCGGTTGGGTCCGGCACGCGCTCGAATAACCGGCGCGTCGCCCGCGCGCGACACTCGCGATCTCCAGCACCGGCCATTTTCCCAGTCACTGCCGTATGTTGCAGCTGACTGACGCTTCGCCACAACAGCCGGTTCCCGTGCCTGCGGCTTGCTAGAATTGGTCTCACCCCTATGGCCCGCGCCGTCAGAGCAACCCAGATCGAGATCGAGACTGCCGTGCAGGCGCTGCGCGACGGCGAGCTGGTGGCGTTTCCCACCGAGACCGTCTATGGGCTCGGCGCCAACGCGCAGAACCCGGCCGCCGTGCGCAAGATCTTCGCCGCCAAGGGCCGGCCGGAAACCCACCCGGTGATCGTGCACCTGGACAGCCCGCGCTTCCTGCATCGCTGGGTGCGCGAGGTTCCGCCGGGCGCCACGCGGCTCGCCGAGAGCTTCTGGCCCGGACCTCTCACCATGGTGATGCCACGGGCGCCGAACGTCCACGACGTGGTGACCGGCGGGCAGGACACGGTCGCCATCCGCGTACCGGCGCATCCGATGGCGCAGCAGCTGCTCACCGCGTTCGGCGGCGGGATCGCCGCGCCGTCCGCCAATCGTTTCGGCCGGCTCTCGCCCACGCGCGCCGAGCATGTGCGCGAGGAGCTGGGCGACTCGGTGCGGGTGATTCTCGACGGGGGTGAGTGCCAGGTCGGGCTCGAGTCCACCATCGTGTCCTTCGAAGGCGCCAGCGTCCGGCTGCTGCGGCCGGGGGGCGTCCCCGCCGCCCAGCTGCGCGAGGTCGTGGGCGAGGTGCTCATCGGTGCAGCGCTCGAGTCCCCGCGGGTGCCCGGCGCCACGCCGACGCATTACGCGCCGCTGACGCCCATGACCATCGTGCCGGCCGGCGAAGTCGATGCGCAGGCGGATGCCGCTTCTTCAGGCGGCCGGCGCATCGCGGTGCTGGCGCAGCGCCTGCCGTTGCGCTCGCACAAGTACGTGACCTGGATCAACGCGGGCCGCCGGCCCGAGAGCTACGGCCGCGACCTGTACACCAACCTGCGCACCCTGGACAAGGCGGGCTGCCAGCGCATCCTGGTGCAGGGAGTGCCGGAGAGCGAGCCCTGGGATGCGATTCGCGACCGCCTGCTGCACGCCGCGAGCAGCGTGGCAGAGAGCGACGACGGCACCGGCACCATGGCCGTGCTGCCGTAAACTCGCCTAAGTGCGCCGACCGCGATTCATCGATCCGTTCCGGCCGGCGGAAGTGCGCCGTCTGGTGCGGGAATTCGGTTCCCCGCTCCTGATCCTCGACTGCGAGCGCGTGCGCGTGCAATTTCGCAAGCTGCGCAAGGCGCTGCCGCGCGTCGACCTGCACTACGCGCTCAAGCCCCTGCCGCACCCGGCGGTGGTGCGCACGGTGATCGGGGAGGGTGGCTTTCTGGATCTCGCCACCAGCGGCGAGGTGCAGCTCGTGCAACGCTTAGGGGTGGCGCCCGAGCGCTGCATCCACACCCACCCGATCAAGCGCGCCGCTGACATCGCCAATGCGCTCAGCTTTGGCGTGCGCCTGTTCGTCGCGGACAATCCCGACGAGGTGCGCAAGTTCGCGCGCCACGCCCGCGAGGCGCAGCTCATGCTGCGGGTATCGTTCCGCAGTCCGGGCGCCGTCTGCGACCTGTCGCGCAAGTTCGGCTGCGACCCGGAAGCGGTGCTCGAGCTGGCGCGCTGCGCGGCGGACTTGCGTATCGGCGTGCGGGGGCTGTCGTTTCACGCCGGCTCGCAGGCCGCGGATGCCACCAAGCACGTCGAGGCGCTCGAGGCCTGCGCGCGCCTCATGGCCGCCGCGCGCCGCGAGAAGCTCGGCGCCTTCGATACGCTCGACATCGGCGGCGGCTTTCCGATCGACTACACCCAGCCGGTGCAGGACGTCGGCCGCTTCTGCGCGCCGCTGCGCGCGGCGGTGGCGAAGCTGCCGAAACGGGTGCGGGTCATCGCCGAACCGGGGCGCTACATCGTCGGCCCCGCCGCGATCGCGGTGGCCTCGGTGATGGGACGCGCGCAGCGCGAAGGGCACTGGTGGTACTACCTCGACGACGGGCTGTACGGCTCCTACAGCGGCCAGCTGTTCGATCACGCGCGCTACCCGGTGGAGCCGCTGCGCGACGGCGCCGCGCGACTGCCCGCGGTGCTCGCCGGGCCCACCTGCGACAGCATCGATGTGATCGCCGAGAACCTCATGCTGCCGCCGCTCAAGGCCGGGGACCTGATCGTCGGGCGCGCGATGGGGGCGTACACCTGGGCCAGCGCCTCAGAATTCAACTTCTTTCCCCGGGCTACCGTAGTTGCGGTCAACACGCGC
>JBOIAH010000145.1:0-1143 GCA_050739055.1 Steroidobacteraceae bacterium
GGTTCACGGTAAGTCGTCGCGAAGGAACCGGCGCGGATCACCACGGACCTATGGCGGAGAGGGTGGGATTCGAACCCACGAACACCCGTTAAGATGTTACTGGAATTCCAGTCCAGCGCCTTCGACCGCTCGGCCACCTCTCCAATCACTGAGTTACGAGATAATTCTCGAAAGAATCCAAGGTGAATCCACCCCGGCCCGAAAGGCGGCGAATAATAATGCATGCCGCCGGGGCACGCACTGCGCACCGCTTCAGGCCTGCGGCGCCGGCGGAGGCTTGGGAAGCTTGAACGGCGGCGGCTCGTCCAGGCACGGTTGCCGGCCGGTGCGCGGCGGTGGCGCGGGCTCGTTGAGCGGCGGCAAGTGCAACGCGTTGGTGGTGTCGGGCGCGTCGAGTCCGGGAGGGATCTTCAGCGGCGCAATGCTGCTCGCCTGCATGTAGACCTGCTTCTTGTGACACGCGTAGGTGAAGTGCCTGAACGGGTGGCAGCCCGCCACGCTCAGCAGCAGCGGAGCAAGACACAGCAGTGCGGTACCGGACTTCATTCAGCACACCTCGTTCCACTACGCCCCATTGCGCCACCGGCACATTCCGCCAGACCTCATTGCGCTGCGCCCGGTTGGCGGGCGCGGTACGCCGTCATGGCAGCGCTCCCGCCGCCCGTGCGGCCGCGCGCACCTTCGCATGATGAGCTTCCGACAACGGCGTGAGCGGCAATCTTAACCCGGCTCCGATGAGCCCCATCTGGGTGAGCGTCCATTTCGCCGGGATCGGGTTCGCCTCGACAAACAGCTCGCGATGCAGCCCGGCAAGCGGCGCGTCGAGCTCCTGGGCCCGCGCGCTCTGCCCGGCGAGCGAGGCCGCCACCATGTCCGACATCGCGCGCGGCGCGACGTTCGCCGTCACGGAAATCACCCCGCGCGCGCCGCACGTGATCGCCTCGCGCGCGCTGGCGTCATCGCCGCTCAGAATCACGAATCCGCCGCCCGTCGCCTGCACCAGCTCGCGTACGCGGGCGCCTTCCGGCACCGCTTCCTTGAGGCCCACGATTCCCGACACGCCCGCCAGGCGCGCCACCGTGGCGGGCTTCATGTCGACCGCCGTGCGGCCGGGAACGTTGTACAGGATGATCGGCTTGCGGG
>JBOIAH010000146.1:0-1247 GCA_050739055.1 Steroidobacteraceae bacterium
AGCCGCCGCCGCCGCACGCGCTGAGGAACGCGAGCTGAGTGAGTGCCAGAGCAACGTACTTACGCACCTTGATGTTCTCCCCGCAACCGCGTCAGGTGATGTCGTTCACGGAAAAATTCGGCGGCAGCAGCCCCGGATCCCAGGCCCGGCCGGAGAAGGCCCGCATGCGCCCGCTCACCTGCACCACGAGTCCCGGCTGCTCGATGGACAGGTGACGGTGGCCGCCGCGCGGGTGCGGGCCGCTCACGGCCTGTGCGTAGCGCGCGTAGTAGGCTCCCAGCATCTGGCGCAGGTCCGGAAGCACCGGCCCCTGCCAGGCGAGCGCAAACACCTTGCCGCCCGGCGACAGGTACTCGCGCACCCGCGTGCCGGCGGCCGTGGTGATCTCGCGCACCTCGAAGCCGCTCACCGAGCTTGAGCGCACTTCACCCTTCATCGACACCCGGTCCGCCTCGACGGACGAGGCATCGCCCCCGAGCGCCGCCCGCGCCGGCGCTGCGGCCGCCAGCGCGAGTCCCGCGCCGAGCAGCCCCATCGACAGTCGCGATAGCCTCATCGACTTCATGGCGGGTCCTCCGATGGCGGCAGCGAATTGTGCCTGAAAGAATCAGAGTACACGCAGGCGCGGCCGGGTCCCAATGTCGGGAGACTGCGACGACCTGACGTCAGATCGGGCGCGCGCCTGCAACTCAGCACAGCGTCCGGCGGGCGCTTTGGTTGACGGTTCAGGGCGCAGCGGGGCGGTGCGCCGGTTCAGGGGCGCTTCAGGGAAGCGTTCGGCGAAACTCCTTGTGGCCCCGTTCCCCGATCCGCTAGCATTCGCCCCCCAAAATTCGGAGCGGTAGTTCAGCTGGTTAGAATACCGGCTTGTCACGCCGGGGGTCGCGGGTTCGAATCCCGTCCGCTCCGCCACCTTGAGAAGAACCAGCGAGCTTCAAACATGCTGCAGAGCATCGGCGACCGCCTCAAGGGCCACAGATGGCTCGCGTACCTGGTGCTGGGCCCGCTCGCGCTCATATTCGCCGCCTGGGGTGCTTACGGCATCGTCAACCTGAGCGTCGGGGGTTCCAACTACGCCGCGGAGGCGGCCGGCACCAAGATCTCGCTGGAGAAGGCCCGCAGCGCGTGGCTGCAGGAGCAGTCGCAGTGGCAGCAGCGTCTGGGGGGCGCGGAGATTCCGCCCGAGCTGCGCTCGCGGCTGCAGGACCAGGTGCTGGAGGGAATGATCCGCAGCGCGCTCATAGCAC
>JBOIAH010000147.1:0-1756 GCA_050739055.1 Steroidobacteraceae bacterium
GAGTCAGGTAATGAGGCTGTATTCGCATAAAGACGTCGACCGCCGGGCGCTGCGGGGCGCGCGCATCGCCATCCTCGGCTTTGGCAGCCAGGGACGGGCGCATGCACTGAACCTCAAGGACAGCGGCTTCGACGTCGTGGTCGGCGTGCGCAAGGGGGGCGCGAGCTGGAAGAAGGCGCGCCGCGACGGGCTCGAAGTCGCCGAACCGGCCGCGGCCGCCGCCGGCGCCGATCTCATCGCCATGCTGGTGCCTGACCTCGCGCAGCGGGACCTGTACCAGACGGTCAGGAAGAGCCTCAAGAATGGCGGGACGCTGCTGTTTGCCCATGGCTTCAACATCCACTTCCGGCAGATCAAACCGCGCAAGGATCTCGACGTGGTGCTGATCGCGCCCAAGGGACCCGGGGACCTCGTGCGCCGCCAGTACCAGCAGGGGCGCGGCGTGCCGTGCCTGCTCGCGGTCGCACAGGATGCCACCGGCAAGGCGCACGCGCGTGCGCTCGCCTACGCGCACGGCATCGGCGGCACCCGCGGCGGCGTGCTGCAGACGACTTTCGCCGAAGAGACCGAAACGGATCTGTTCGGGGAGCAGGCGGTGC
The DNA here is from genome assembly GCA_050739055.1 of Steroidobacteraceae bacterium. GTDB lineage: Bacteria > Pseudomonadota > Gammaproteobacteria > Steroidobacterales > Steroidobacteraceae > 13-2-20CM-66-19. The sequence continues at coordinate 600 of JBOIAH010000147.1, forward strand.
TGTGCGGGGGGGCGACCGAGCTCGTCGTGAAGGGTTTCGAGACCCTCGTCGAGGCCGGCTACCAGCCCGAGGTCGCCTACTACGAGTGCCTGCACGAGCTGAAGCTCATCGTCGACCTGCTGCATGAAGGCGGGCTCGCCAAGATGCACCGCTTCATCAGCGAGACCGCCAAGTACGGCGACCTCACCCGCGGGCCGCGCATCGTCAACGAGCGCGTCAAGAACGAGATGCGCAAGGTACTCAAGGAGGTTCAGAGCGGCAGGTTCGCGCGCCAGTGGATCCGGGAGAACGCGCAGGGCCGTCAGAACTACCAGCAGCTCCTCGGTGCGGACCTCGGCCACCAGATCGAGAGGGTCGGCGCGGCGCTGCGCGAGCGCATGCCCTGGCTGAAGGAGCAACGCTCATGAATGCCAATCCTGACCGGGTGCTGATCTTCGACACCACGCTGCGCGACGGCGAGCAGTCCCCGGGTTGCAGCATGACGCAGCCCGAGAAGCTGCGCGTAGCGCGCGCGCTGGCCGAGCTGGGCGTGGACGTGATCGAGGCGGGCTTCCCGGCCGCCTCGCGCGGGGACTTCGAGAGCGTACGCGCGGTGGCACGCGAGGTGTCCGGACCGATCATCTGCGCCCTCGCGCGCTGCAGCCCCGAGGACATCGAGCTGGCGGCGCGCGCGCTGCACGATGCGCCCCGTCATCGCATCCACGTGTTCCTCGCCACCAGCGCCATTCATCGCCAGTACAAGCTGAACATGGCGCAGGAGGAGATCCTGCGCACCGCCGCGGCGGGGGTAGCCCGCGCGCGCGAGCTGTGCGCCGATGTCGAATTCTCTCCCGAAGACGCCTCGCGCACCGAGCTCGAGTTCCTCGTGCAGGTGGTCGAGGCGGCGATCGCCGCGGGCGCGACCACGGTGAACATCCCCGACACGGTCGGCTACACCGTGCCGGATGAGTTCGCGGAGCTGTTCCGCTACCTGCGCAAGTATGTGCGCGGTATCGGCGACGTCAGGCTATCGGTGCACTGTCACGACGATCTGGGCATGGCGGTGGCGAACAGCCTCACCGCGGTGGTCGCCGGCGCCCGTCAGGTCGAGTGCACCATCAACGGCATCGGCGAGCGCGCCGGGAACTGCTCGCTGGAAGAGGTGGTGATGGCGCTGA
>JBOIAH010000148.1:0-3569 GCA_050739055.1 Steroidobacteraceae bacterium
GACGGCTTCGAGATCGCGCGCCGCGATCTGGAGCTGCGCGGCCCCGGGGAACTGCTCGGCACCCGCCAGACCGGACTTGCGCAGCTGCGCGTGGCGGATCTCATGCGCGATGCGGACCTGCTGCCGCGGGTGCAGGCGGCCGCGGAGCTGCTGCTCAAGTCCTACCCGGACAATATCGCCGCGCTCACCGGGCGCTGGATCGGCGCGGGCGAGCGCTACGGCCGGGTGGGTTAGCGCTAGAGTGCCCGCATGCCTGCCGCAGCCCCGCCGCAACTCGCCTTGCCGCTGAGAGTCCCCGAGGCCCCGCTGTCGCAGCGCCTCGCCCGGCGCCTGGGCGAGTACCGGCGTCTGATGCGGCTCGACCGCCCGGTCGGCACCTGGCTCCTGCTGTGGCCGGCGCTGTGGGCGCTGTGGATCGCGGGCGCCGGCCGCCCGCATCCGAAGGTGCTGGTGGTGTTCGTGCTGGGCGTCGTGGTGATGCGCGCCGCCGGCTGCGTGATCAACGACTTCGCCGACCGCGACATCGACCCGTACGTGCGCCGCACGCGCGACCGCCCGCTTGCCGCCCGGCATGTCTCCCCGCTGGAGGCGCTGGTGCTGTTTGCGGTGCTGATCGGCCTCGCGCTCGTGCTCGTGACGCGCCTCGATGCGTTCACCGTGAAGCTCGCCTTCATCGGCGCGCTGCTCACGGTCTCCTACCCGTTCGTCAAGCGCGTCTTCCCGATGCCGCAGCTGTACCTGGGGATCTCGTTCGGCGGCTGGAGCGTGCCGATGGCGTTCGCGGCCGAGGGCGGCACGCTGCCGCGGGTCGCGTGGGTGCTGTACATCGCCGCGGTGATCTGGGCGGCGGTCTACGACACTATCTACGCCATGATCGACCGCGAGGACGACATCCGGATCGGCGTCAAATCCAGCGCCATCCTGTTCGCCGACCTGGACCGGTTCCTGATCGGCGTGATGCAGGCGATGATGCTCTACGCGCTGTACCTCGTGGGCCACGACATGCACTTCGGGCGCTGGTACCGGGCGGGCGTGTGTGCTGCGCTCGTGCTGTTCGCCTGGCAGCAGTGGCTGATCCGCAAGCGCGCGCCGGCCGGCTGCCTGCGCGCCTTCCTCAACAACCAGTACGTGGGCTTGGCCGTCTTCATCGGCGTGCTGTTGCAGTACGTGTACGCGGGCGCGGGATGAAGCCGCCCGTGAGCGACTGGAAGAATCAGGCATTCCACGTGCGCCTCGGGTTCGCGCTGCACGGTCTCGCGCACGGCCTGCGCACGGAGCGCAGCCTGCAGTTTCAGGCCGGGACGCTCCTCGCCACGCTGGTCGCGCTGGCGGTTCTGCGTCCGGGCGCGCTGTGGTGGGCGGCGGTGCTGCTCGCGAGCGCGGCGGTGCTCGCCGCGGAGCTCTTCAACACGGCGCTCGAGCGGCTCGCCGATCAGCTGCACCCGGAGGCTCACCCGCAGATCCGCCTGGTGAAGGACTGCGCCGCGGCCGCCGTGCTCCTCGCCGTGCTGGGCGCGCTCGGGGTGGCGCTCGCGCTGGCGGCGCACCTGCTGTGGCGCTGAGTGCCGCGGGGGCTGCCCTGGTGGTGAAATGAGCAATTGTCGACTCAGGACGCGATGCTGCGTTGACACGAGCGGGTGCGCTCGTGCATCGTCGCGACCGCATGACTGACTCAGCCGCCGACCTCATCCGCCACGACTGGTCGCTCCCCGAGGTCGACGCGCTGTTCGCGCTGCCGTTCATGGACCTGATGTTCCGCGCGCAGCGGGTGCACCGCGCTCACCACGAGCCCAACACCGTGCAGATGAGCACGCTCCTCTCGATCAAGACCGGCGCTTGCCCCGAGGACTGCGCCTACTGCCCGCAGAGCGGGCGCTACGACACGGGAATCGCCCGCGAGGCGCTCATGGACGTCGCGGCGGTGCGCGAGTGCGCGGCGCGCGCGCAGCGCGCCGGGGCGACGCGTTTTTGCATGGGCGCCGGCTGGCGCTCGCCCAAAGCGCGCGAGCTCAAAGTAGTCGCCGAGATGATCCGCGCGGTGCGCGCGCTCGGGCTCGAGACCTGCGCCACGCTCGGCATGCTGACCCCCGCGCAGGCCGCCGAGCTCAAGGCGGCGGGACTGGACTACTACAACCACAACCTCGACACCTCGCGGGAGTTCTACGCCCAGATCATCACCACGCGCACCTACCAGGACCGGCTCGACACCCTCGCCGCGGTGCGCGCCGCGGGGCTCAGCGTGTGCTGCGGCGGCATCGTCGGCATGGGAGAATCCCGCACCGATCGCGCGCAACTGCTGGGCACGCTCGCGAACCTGCCGCAGCACCCGGAGAGCGTCCCCATCAACCGCCTGGTGAAGGTGGCCGGCACGCCGCTCGAGCATGCCGCGGACCTCGATCCGTTCGATTTCGTGCGCACCTGTGCTGTGGCGCGCGTGCTGATGCCGCGCGCCAAGGTGCGCCTGTCGGCCGGGCGCGAGACGATGAGCGATGAGCTGCAGGCCCTGTGCCTGCTCGCCGGCGCCAACTCGATTTTCTACGGTGAGCGGCTGCTGACCACCGGCAACCCCGACGTCGAGAGCGACCGGCGCCTCCTCGCGCGGCTGCAGGTGAGGGCGGAACGAGCCCCGGCCGAAGGCGCCGCGACCGACGCCGCCCCGGGCGCCGGCACCGCCGGCCATGAAGCGAGCCGCGCACGCGCTTGAGGCGGCGCTGTCGCAGCTCGATGCTGCGCAGCTGCGGCGCCGCCGCACCACGGTCGAAGGCTTCGCCCAGCGGGGCAACCGCGTGCTGGTGCGCGCCGGCGGGCGCGCGCTGGTGGATTTCAGCAGCAACGACTACCTCGGGCTCGCGCATCACCCGGCGCTCGCGGCCGCGCTTGGGCGTTGCGCCGCGCTCGCCGGCTCAGGCAGCGCCGCCTCGCACCTCGTCACCGGCCACGGCGCCGAGCACCAGCGGCTCGAGGAGGAGCTGGCCGCCTTCACCGGGCGCGAACGGGCGCTGCTGTTTTGCACCGGCTACATGGCCAACCTCGCCGTCGTCAGCTCACTCGCCGGGCGCGGTGAGCGGGTGCTGCTCGACCGCTTCAGTCACGCCTCGCTCATCGACGGGGCATTGCTGTCGGGCGCGGCGCTGCGCCGCTACGCGCACGCGGATGCGGACGCCGCCGCACGCCTGCTCGGCAAGGATCGTGAGCGCACCGCGCTCCTCGCCACCGACGGGGTGTTCAGCATGGACGGGGATCGCGCGCCGCTCGTGCAGCTCGCCCGCAGCGCGCGCGATGCCAGCGCGTGGCTGGTGGTCGATGATGCGCACGGCCTGGGTGTCGTGGGCGCCACCGGACGCGGTACGCTCGAGGAATGCGGCCTGAGCTGCGAGGATGCGCCGGTGCTCGTGGGTACGCTCGGCAAGGCGTTCGGCTGCTGCGGCGCGTTCGTCGCCGGCGGCGCCGACCTCATCGAGTTCCTGATGCAGAAGGCGCGCGCGTATGTCTACACGACGGCGCTGCCGCAGCCGGTCGCGGCGGCGAGCCGCGCGGCGCTCGCGCTCGCGCAGGCGGAAGGGTGGCGG
>JBOIAH010000149.1:0-3505 GCA_050739055.1 Steroidobacteraceae bacterium
GCGAACACCACCGGCAGGTTCTGCAGCGCCACGTCGTGGATCAGCTGGTCATAGCCGCGCTGCAGGAACGTGGAGTAGATGGCCAGTACGGGCTTGAGGCCTTCGCAGGCCAGCCCGCCCGCGAACGTCACGGCATGCTGCTCCGCGATGCCCACGTCGTAGTAGCGGTTGGGGAAGCGCTTCTCGAACTCGACCATGCCGGAGCCTTCGCGCATGGCCGGCGTCACCGCCACCAGCTTGGGCTCGGCGGCGGCCATGTCGCACAGCCATTCGCCGAACACCTGCGTGTAGGTCTTGCGGGCCGGCTTGGTCGACGGCCGAATGCCTTCGGCCGGGTTGAACTTGCCGGGGCCGTGGTACAGGATCGGGTCGGCCTCGGCCAGCTTGTAGCCCTGGCCCTTCTTGGTGACCACGTGCAGGAACTGCGGGCCGCCGCCTTCGAGGGCGCGCTGGCGGATGTTCTGCAGCGTCGGCACCAGCGATTCGAGATCGTGGCCGTCGATCGGGCCGATGTAGTTGAAACCGAATTCCTCGAACAGCGTCGCCGGCACCATCATGCCCTTGGCATGCTCCTCGAAGCGCTTGGCGAACTCGAGCACCGGCGGGGCCACCGACAGCACGCGCTCGATCCCCTTCTTGGTGGCCGCGTAGAACTTGCCGCTCATCAACCGCGCGAGGTGGTTGTTGAGCGCGCCCACCGGGGGCGAGATCGACATGTCGTTGTCGTTGAGCACCACCAGCAGCGGCAGGTCCTTGTAGACGCCGGCGTTGTTCATGGCCTCGAAGGCCATGCCGGCGGTCATCGCGCCGTCGCCGATGACCGCCACCACGCGCCGCTCGTCGTGAGCGCGCGCCGCGGCCACCGCCATGCCCAGCGCCGCGCTGATCGAGGTGCTCGAGTGCCCGACTCCGAAGGTGTCGTACTCGCTCTCCGCGCGCGACGGGAACGGCGCGAGCCCGCCGTCCTGCTTGATCGTGTGCAACCGGTCGCGCCGCCCGGTGAGCACCTTGTGCGGGTACGCCTGATGTCCCACGTCCCAGACCAGCCGGTCACGGGGGGTGTCGAAGACGTAATGCAGGGCGATCGTGAGCTCGACCGTGCCCAGGCCGGCGGCAAAATGACCGCCGCGGGTGCTGACGCTGTGGATCAGGAACGCCCGCAGCTCGCGCGCCAGCGCCGGGAGCTTCGCCACGGTGAGGCGGCGCAGGTCCGCCGGGCTCTCGATCGCCGCGAGCAGCGGGTAGTTGTCGGGCACAAAGCTCATCGGCGGTGAGTGTACACGCGAAGGCCGCGCGGCTGACCCTCGGGCGCGCTCAGCTGGCGCGGCTTACCACGAAACGGGCGAGCTCGGCGAGCGCACTGCCGCGCTTGCCCAAGGGCTCGAGCGCCGCGATCGCCGCATCGCGCAGCTCGCCGGCGCGCACCCGCGAGGCGGGCAACCCGGCGGTGCTGGGGTAGGTGGGCTTGAAGTGCGCGGCATCGGTGCCGATCGACTTGCCGAGCAGGGCCGGGTCGCCCTCGACGTCGAGAATGTCGTCCTGGATCTGGAACGCGAGCCCGATCTCGGCACCGAAGCGCTGCAGCGCCACAAGCTCGGCACCGCCGCTCACGCCGGCGGCGAGTGCGCCGAGCAGCACGCTCCCCTGGATTAGCGCCCCGGTCTTGCGACGGTGCATGTTCTCGATCGCCTCGACCGCGAGGCTCCTCCCTACGGCCTCGAGATCGATCGCCTGGCCGCCGGCCATCCCGCCGGTGCCAATGGCGCGCGCCAGCACCCGGGTCATTTCCAGGCGCACGCCGCAGGACGCGCCCGGCATCGGCTCGTTAGCCAGCACCGCGAAGGCGAGGGCCTGCAGCGCATCGCCCACCAGGATCGCGGTGGCCTCATCGTAGGCGCGGTGACAGGTGGGACGGCCGCGGCGCAGATCGTCGTCATCCATCGCCGGCAGGTCATCGTGCACCAGGCTGTAGACGTGGATCAATTCGACCGCGGCGGCCGGCGCATCAAGCCGCCCCAAGGGCGCACCGAGCGACTCGCCCGTGAGGTATACGAGCGTGGGCCGCAGCCGCTTGCCGGCGCCCAGTACGCTGTAGCGCATGGCATCCCGCAGCCGGGTGGTCCCCGGATCGGGCGACGCCAGCACCGCGTCGAGCACCCGCTCGATGCGCGCCTGACAGGACGCGACTCGTGCGGCGAAGTCCCCGGACGGGTCGCCTGCGTCGCTCGCCGCAGCCATCACTCGTCGGCCGGCGGCCCGGCCTCGGCCTCGTCCGCGGACTCCTCGAAGGGCTCCACCTGCGGCTGGCCGTTGCGCTTGAGCAGTATCTCGACTCTCTGCTGCGCGGCCTGCAGCGATGCCTGGCAGTGACGCGCGAGCGCAACGCCGCGCTCGAATGCCTTCAGCGCCTCGTCGAGGGGCAGGTCCCCGCGCTCGAGGCGCTCGACCAGGCTCTCCAGCTCGGCGAGGGCTTGCTCGAAGTCGGGAGCTTTGCTGTTGCGTGCCAAGATCTGCTTCATTCCTTGAGGGGTGCGGTGGCTCACGCGGGCGCGCAACGTTACACAGCCGCGCCCACGAGGGTCAACGCAAGGTTGACGGCCCCTGCAGCGCGGCGATAGAGTCTGCGCCGGTCGTTAGACCGAGTCTAAGTGAGGAGAGCCATGAATCTCAAAGGCAGCAAGACTGAGAAGAATCTCAAAGATGCGTTCGCGGGCGAGTCTCAGGCCAACCGGCGCTACCTGTACTTCGCCCAGAAGGCCGACGTCGAGGGCTTCAACGACGTGTCCGCCGTGTTCCGCTCCACCGCGGAAGGCGAGACCGGTCACGCGCACGGGCACCTCGAGTATCTGGAAGCGGTCGGAGACCCGGCGACCGGCTTGCCGATCGGCGAGACCAAGCTGAATCTGAAAGCCGCCATCGCCGGCGAGACCCACGAGTACACCGATATGTACCCCGGCATGGCGAAAGCCGCCCGCGAGGAAGGTTTCGGGGAGATCGCCGACTGGTTCGAGACGCTCGCGAAGGCCGAGCGCTCGCATGCCAATCGATTCCAGAAGGCCCTGGACGGCATCTGACGCACAGCACGCCCACCACCTCGCCGGGCTCCGCCGCGGACGCTCGCGAAGGCAGCCTCGAGGCGCCGACGCGCCATCCGCTCGAATGGCGCGACCCGAAGTTCTACGACGGCGCGGCGCTCGAGCAGGAGCTCGCGCGGGTGTTCGAGATCTGTCACGGCTGCCGGCGCTGCTTCAGCCTGTGCAACGCCTTCCCGACTCTGTTCGACGCGGTGGACGCGACCGCCGGCGGCGAGCTCGCCGAGGTGGACAAGAAGGTCTACTGGGAGGTCGTGGATCACTGTTACCTGTGCGACATGTGCTTCATGACCAAGTGTCCGTACGTGCCGCCGCATCCCTGGAATATCGACTTCCCGCATCTCATGCTGCGTGCCAAGGCCACGCACAACCGCAAGAAGCGGCCGAGCTTCCGCGACCGCACACTCTCCAAC
>JBOIAH010000150.1:0-1166 GCA_050739055.1 Steroidobacteraceae bacterium
CCTCGTGGGACCCGCGGTCGAGAGCAGTCGCGACGCCATCGCCTTCCTCCTCAAGACCCTCGGCCCGATGACGAGCGGGCACGCGCTGGCGATTGTCACAGCCGCGGGTGTAGCATCCGAGACGCCCGAAGGAGGCCCAGCATGAGTGACAGTTCCAACGCGCGCGCCAACACGGTCATGGTGACGCTACTCGCCTCCCTGATCGTTCCGCGCGTGCAGGCGCTCACCGGCGTGCAACTCAGCGCGGGCGACGTCGCTGCCCTGATAGCCGCCTCGGCCGCACTCTGGCATGCAGGAGCGGCAATCTTCACCCGTTACTTCCCGCCGCCCACGCGCCTTACGCCGCCGTCGGCGCCCCCAGGCAGCTGACGATCGCGAGCCCCGACTACGATCTTGACTCAACCCAGGAGCTCCCCGTTATGAGCACTCCGAATCCGATACCGCTGGTACAGACCGGCGACCCGATCCAGGCCTTCGCTTCTGCCGTCATCGCCTACCTCACGGCCAAGGACATCCTCTCCGAGAACGGCGTACCCGCGCAGCTCGCGAAGGCGAAGTCGATCGCCGCGATCACGGGCGCCCTCATCGAGCTGAACACCGGGGGCGCAACCGGGCTAGCGGACCTGCAGACCGCGCTCGCGAACCTGGTCTCAAGCGTCAAGGACCCGGCCGGCGCCATGCTCATCAACGAGCTGCTCGCGACCCTCTCTACGCAGATCGCCGTCCTCGAGCAGACGATCCTCGGCAAGCTCGCCGGCGCGCTCAACAACGTCGTCGTCGCGCAGATCCACGCGGTCGCGACGTACTACGTGACGAGCCTGAGCGCCGTTCCCGTCGCGCACGCATGAAACTCGGTCGGCTCCCGCGGGCTTATAACCCCAGGGTTCCACACCTCTCGGCGCTCCTCGCCGGACGCCGGCGCCTACTCGCCCCGCCGCCCCCCGCGATCGACTACACCGCAGGGATGCCAGCGAACCTCGGCGAATTCTTCAACGACCAGCTCGGCGACTGCACCTGCGCGGCCGTCTATCACGCCATCCAAGTGTGGACCTACAACGCGCAGGCCGCGATCGACACCGAGCCGGACGTGAACGCGAAGCTCCTCTACGAGCAGGCCTGCGGTTACGTCGACGGGCAGCCAAGCACTGACAAGGGCGGCATCGAGC
>JBOIAH010000151.1:0-4576 GCA_050739055.1 Steroidobacteraceae bacterium
ACGCTCAAGGATCACCCCGAGGTGCGCGATGCCGCGGCTGCCGTGCGCGGCGCCTACCTCAGCTACGCGCGGACCGAGCTGTCCGCCCCGGTGTCCGGCTTTGTGGCCCGCCGCAATGTGCAGCTCGGGCAGCGCGTGAGTCCCGGCACGCCGCTCATGGCGGTCGTGCCGCTCGATGAGGTATGGGTCGATGCGAACTTCAAGGAGCCGCAGCTCGCCGGCATGCGCGTCGGGCAGCCGGTGCTGCTCACTGCCGATCTGTACGGCAGCCACGTGGTGTATCACGGCTCGGTGGCCGGCTTTGGCGCCGGCACGGGCGCGGCCTTCTCGCTGCTGCCCGCCCAGAACGCCACCGGCAACTGGATCAAGATCGTGCAGCGCGTGCCGGTGCGCATCGCGCTCGAGGCGCGCGAGGTGGCCGCCCACCCATTGCAGGTCGGACTGTCGATGAAGGCCGACGTCGATGTACACGACGGCCGCGGAGCGCGCCTGCCGCAGCTCACACGCAGCGCCGTGGTGTGGTCGACCGACGCGTCGGGCACGAGCGACGAGCTGGCCGACGCGCGCGTGCAAGCCATCATCACCGCGAACGAGGCGGTCTCCGCGCATGCGGTGGCGGAGCGCCGTGCCCCGGGCAGGGCGCCCGGCCCCTCGCTGCTGGCGAATGTACCCGTGCCAGGGCTCCGGCATGGGCCCTGAGCGCCCGTTCGCTCGCCTGCCGGGAGCCCGAGGCCGTGCCGGCACAGAACCCTGAGCGGCCGATAGCCGCCGGCAGCCTTGCCGGGGCGGCGGCCGAGCTGGCGCCGCTCAGCGGTGCCAAGCTCGCAATCGGCACGCTCGCGCTGTCGCTGGCCACGTTCATGAACGTGCTCGACACCTCGATCGCCAACGTGTCGATACCCGCCATCGCCGGGGACATGGGCGTCTCGCCCGACCAGGGCACCTGGGTGATCACCTCCTTCGGCGTCGCCAACGCCATCTCGCTTCCCCTGACCGGCTGGCTGACACGCCGCTTCGGACAGGTGAGGCTGTTCACCGCCTCGGTCGTGCTGTTCGTCATCGCCTCGTTTCTGTGCGGGCTCGCGCCGAGCCTCCCGTTCCTGATCTTTTTCCGGGTACTGCAGGGCGCGGTCGCGGGCCCGATGATTCCGCTGTCGCAGTCGCTGCTGCTGGCGAGCTATCCCAAGACACGGGCCAGTATGGCGCTCGCCATGTGGGCGATGACGACGCTGGTGGCGCCGGTGACCGGACCGCTGCTCGGCGGCTGGATTACCGACAATATCTCCTGGCCGTGGATCTTCTACATCAACGTGCCGATCGGCGTCGCCGCGGCGCTCGCCACCTGGGGTATCTATCACCGGCGCGAAACGCCCACCGCGCGGGTGCCGGTCGACAAGGTGGGACTCGGGCTGCTGGTGATCTGGGTGGGCGCGATGCAGATCCTGCTCGACAAGGGCAAGGATCTCGACTGGTTCAATTCCGGGCAGATCGTCGCGCTTGCCTGCGTGGTGGTGGTCGCATTCGCGATTTTTCTCATCTGGGAGCTCACCGAGGAGCACCCGATCGTCGACCTGTCGCTGTTCGGCAGGCGCAACTTCTGGGTGAGCACCGTGGCGCTGTTGTGCGGCTACGGGCTGTACTTCGGTAACGTGGTGCTGCTGCCGCTGTGGCTGCAGCAGTACATGGGCTACACCGCGACGCTCGCCGGGGTGGTCCTGGCGCCGGTGGGCCTGCTCGCGCTGGTGTTCACCCCGTTCGTCGGCCGTTTCGGCGACCGGCTGGATCCGCGCCTGCTGGTGACGATCTCGTTCGCGGTGTTCGCTCTGGTGCTGTTCATGCGGGCGGACTTCAACACCGATGCCACCATCGGCACGCTGCTGGTCCCGACGCTGATCCAGGGCGCGGGCATGGCGGCGTTCTTCATCCCCCTGATGCGCATCACGCTCTCCGGGCTGCCGCCCGAACGCATTCCGGCCGCTTCCGGGCTGTCCAACTTCGCGCGCATCACCGCAGGCTCTTTCGGCACCTCGATCACCACCACGCTGTGGGACCGGCGTGCGACGCTGCATCACGCGCAGCTGGTCGAACAGCTCACCCCCGGCCATCCGGCGGCGGCGCAGACGCTCGCCAACCTGCACGCCGGGGGCATGGGAACCGATCAGAGCTACGCGCTGCTCAATCGCCTGGTCGATGTCCAGGCCTTCATGCTGTCGGCAAACGATATTTTCTACGCGTCCGGGATCATATTCATCGGACTGATCGGGCTCGTGTGGCTGGCGCACCCGGTGTCCGGGGCCGCCGGTCCGTCGGCGTCCGCGGCGCACTGACGCCCAGCTGTGAAGCCTCAATAGCGCGCCGCGCGCAGCATTCCGGGCGGCACGAGCCAGGCGAGCCGCGCTTCTCCGGCACACGCGCCTCCCTGGAATGAGAGCCGCGCGGCGCCCATTTTCTTGAGTCCGAACGCCGGCGCTCGCCCGGTACCGCACAGCGATGCCGCCAGCACCCGCCCGAGCCCGGGCTCGTGGCCGACGACGGCGATGCATGGGTCCGGCAGACGCCGCAGCGCGGCGAACAGCGCTTCGGGTGAGCTGCCCGGGGCGAGCGCGGCGCATTCCGCCGCCCTGGGCCATCCGCCAAACTCGGTCAGAATCGCCGCGGTCTGCCGCGCGCGCAGCACGGGACTCACCAGCACGCGCACCGGGCGCGGCGCGACGCGCTTGATGCCCGCCGCGGCCTTGCGCGCGCGCGCGACTCCCTGCGGCGACAGGGGGCGCTGCGCGTCGTCCGGCCAGCGCCTGGCATTGCGCTCGAAGGCGATGGCGTGGCGGACGATCAGCAGCTCCATGTGCTGCGGCGGGCCCCTCAGTGACTGAGCGGGCTGATCTCGGGGGCAGGCAGCGGCGATTGGCCGGCACCGGGCGGGGCCGCGCGCTCGGCGGCGTCGATGAAGGGTTCAGCAGCGCGCGGGGCGGGGCGATCGAGCTCCCCGAGTTGCGCGCGCAGCGTCCTCCAGCGCCGGCCGCTCACCTTGCGCCAGGACCGGGCGAGAGTCGCGCGTGCCCGCGCCGTGACGCGCAGATGATGCTCGGCGAGCCGGCCCATGAGGAACAGCGTTGCGGGCGGAAGCGCACACGCGGGGTCTGCGGCCAGGGCGGTGAGGCGGCTGCGGGCCAGGTGGGCATCCTGTTGCGCGCCCAGCTTGTCCTGCATGCGGCGCAGCGCCTTGAGCATCTCCTCGACGGGCTTGCCGTACGTGAGGGCGCCTGATTCGAGCACGTAGCGCAGCTGCTTCGCGCGACGACGAACCTTGTGGTAGTCCTCCATCGAGGAGCTCCCGCACAGGCGGCGCACCGCTTTGCGCAGCCTGCGGAAGCGGCGGCGGACCTGCTGCGGCACGGGACTCGCCGCACCGGCCGCACCCGGCGCACCGTTCCCCGCGGGAGCTTGCGCGCCGGCCCGGGCGAGAGTCTGGATCCAGCGGCGCGTGGGCCCGGAATCAAGCGCGCGCAGCATCCGGGTGCGCGCCCGTGCGCGGTCCAGCGTGAGGCGCTCGGTCAGCGGCGCAAGAGCCGCCCGCTCGTCCGGCGGCAGCTCGAGACAATAGTCCGCGAGCCCGGCAAGCTGCACATCAAGGTCGCGCGCACTCCCCAGGGCACGCAGCAGATTCTTCGCGGTCTTGCGCGCACGCACCAGGGCCGCCGGCAGATGATGCTGGTAGAGGCCGAGCATCGCGTCCGTGCGGCGCGCGGTCACGCGCAGCTGGTGCAGCTCTTCCGGGTCATGGCCGAGGCGCGCACCGGGCTCGTGTGCCAGCCACTCGGCCGACAGGCGCTGCAGCTCAGCGAGCGCGATCTCACGCACCTCGGTGCAGGCGTCGGCGCGAGAGTGCGCCGCGAGAGAGACAACCCGGCCTGCAGGCTTGAGCGCGTCCGCGCCGTGATCGGCGTCGGGCGCGGGCTCGCGGGCGCTGGGTGGGGGCTTCATCGGCGACCGAAGGGCTCGAAGGGATTCGCCAGTGTAACAAAGGCCGCGGCGGAACAGGCGCCGCCGGACGGCGCACGGTCGGCGGCGCGAGGGGTACCACAGCACCCCTGCCGCTCTGGGGCCGGCAGGAGGCGGGGGAAAATTGACGCTCCTGAAGCCACTTACGTATGATTCGCGCCCCCCGTGCGGCGGGGCCGGCTAGGGGCGATCTGAAATTCGTGCCCGTAGCTCAGGCGGATAGAGCATCGGCCTTCTAAGCCGAGGGTCGCAGGTTCAAGTCCTGCCGGGCACGCCAGCCGCACTCGAGGAACGGACGGTGGACGTAGCTCAGTTGGTAGAGCCCCGGGTTGTGGTCCCGGTTGTCGTGGGTTCGAGTCCCATCGTCCACCCCAGATTGGCATGGCGCAGCGGGCAAAAGCCACGTCTTTTGGCCGCGGTCGACGAAGTAAATGTCCGCTGAAATTGCCGCAGGCAGTTTCAGCCAGATTGATGAGTTGCAGCGGGCAAAAGCCACGTCTTTTGGCCGCGGTCGACGAAGTAAATGTCCGCTGAAATTGCCGCAGGCAATTTCAGCCAGATTGATGAGTTGCAG
>JBOIAH010000152.1:0-3199 GCA_050739055.1 Steroidobacteraceae bacterium
CTCGTGCGGCACTTCTTCGGCGAAGTGCTCGGGGCGGCGCTGCCCGACCCGTTTCCGCGCCTGAGCTATGCGCAAGCCCTGCGCCGCTACGGTTCCGACAAGCCCGACCTGCGCAACCCGCTGGAGCTCGTCGACGTCGCAGATCTCGTGAGGGACTGCGACTTCAAGGTGTTCGCCGTTCCGGCGAAGGACGCCGGCGGGCGGGTCGCGGCGCTGCGCGTGCCGGGCGGCGGGGTGCTGTCGCGCTCGGCCATCGATGACTGCACGGCGTTCGTGGCCCGCTATGGTGCGAAGGGCCTCGCGTACCTCAAGGTCAACGTGCGCGCCCGGGGCCGGGACGGGCTGCAATCGCCGATCATCAAGTTCCTGAGCGACGCGGCGCTCACCGGTATCCTGGAGCGCACCGGTGCGGCCGACAACGATCTCATTTTCTTCGGCGCCGACACCGCCAGGGTCGTCAATGACTCACTCGGCGCGCTGCGGCTGAAGATCGGCCAGGATCTGCAGCTCCTCGCGGGCGGCTGGCAGCCGCTATGGGTGCTCGACTTTCCGATGTTCGAGTGGGACGCGGAGGCGAAGCGCTGGGTCGCGATGCATCATCCGTTCACCGCGCCGCAGAATCCGGAACCTGCGGCACTGCGCGCGCAGCCGGGCGAGGCGCTCGCCAAGGCTTACGACATGGTGCTGAACGGCTCGGAGATCGGCGGCGGCTCGGTGCGCATTCACCGCCAGGAGATGCAATCCACCGTGTTCGAGCTGCTCGGCATCGCGCCCGATGAGGCGCAGCAGAAGTTCGGCTTCCTGCTCGACGCGCTCAAGTTCGGCGCGCCGCCGCATGGCGGCATCGCCTTCGGGCTCGATCGGCTCGCGATGCTGATGGCGGGCGCGGACAGCATCCGCGAGGTGATCGCCTTCCCCAAGACGCAGAGCGCCGCCGATCCGCTCACCGATGCGCCGACGGAGGTGAGCGAAGCGCAGCTGCGCGAGTTGCACGTGCGGGTGCGCATGCCGCCGCCCTGAAGGGGGCGGCCGCGCTTCGCGCCGCAACGGGCTTCACACCTCGTGCACGTCGTCTACGTTCATGGGTTGTGGCTGCCGGGCGAGGAATCGCTGTTCCTGCGGCGCCGGCTGGCGCAGGAATTCGCGCTCACGCTGCACCCGTTCCGCTATGCCGCCGGCTCCTCCGGCATGGGCGACATCACCGAGCGGCTCGCGGACTTCGTGCGCGCGCTCGAAGCGCCGGCGGTGCACTTCGTGGGCCACAGCCTAGGGGGGCTCGTGATCCACCGGCTCCTGGAGCGCTTTCCCGAGCAGCCGCCCGGGCGCGCGGTGTTCCTGGGCACGCCGTGCGTGGCGAGCCGCGCCGCCGAGCGCGCCGGCCGCTTCGGCCCGGTGGCGCACCTCATGGGACCGTCGGTCGCCGAGGAGCTGCTGCAGCCGCGCGAGCGGCGCTGGACGCACGCGCGGGAGCTGGGGATCGTGGCCGGAAACCAGCCGATCGGGGTCGGACAGCTGCTCGCGCACTTCGACGAGGAGAGCGACGGCACGATCGCGGTGAGTGAAACCCGCATGCCGGGCGCCACCGATCACATCGTGCTGCCGGTGAGTCACTTAGGGATGCTGGTCTCGGCGCGCGCGGCGCACGAGACGGGGCTGTTCCTGACGCGGGGGCGGTTCTCGCTTCGATAGGGGTGTCCGGTTTGCGCAGCGTGCCGGGGCAGCGTGCCGGGGTGGCTTTTCATGCCATCAGTGATTGCAATGCAATCATTGATTTCATGAGTTAGGGTGCGGAAATGGCCAGCATTACCATCAGGAATCTGGACGAGCAGACCAAGGCCCGGCTACGGGTGCGTGCGGCTCACGGCAAACGATCAATGGAGGAGGAGGCCAGGCACATCCTTCGTAAGGCGCTGTCACGGAACCTCGAGGCTTCGCCTAACCTAGCGCACGCCATCCGGGGACGGTTCGCGCCTCTCGGCGGTGTTGATCTGCCGTTGCCCGAGCGCGAAATCGCACGCGACCCCCCCGCGCCGGACCGATGATCCTCCTGGACAGCAACGTCGTTTCCGAGATGATGAAGCCGCAGCCGGCGGCGCGTGTGATCAGCTGGATGAAGCGCGAGCCGGCAAGCAATCTCTACGTCACCCGTATCACGCAAGCGGAGATTCTTCACGGTGTGATGTCGCTGCCGCAGGGACGCCGGCGCAGGGCGCTCGAAGCTGCGGCTGAGGCGATGTTCGCGGAGGACTTTGCTGATCGCGTACTGGTGTTTGGCAGCGAGGCGGCGCTTGCCTACGCACACATTGTCGTCGAGAGGCGTCGACGCGGCCGGCCGATTGCAGCGTTTGACGCGCAAAGTGCGGCGATTGCGCGCGCCAGCGGAGCGACTCTCGCGACGCGCAACCTCGCCGATTTCGACTATTGCGCCGTGAAAGTCGTCAATCCGTGGAAGTGAACCCGCCCGGCGGCTGCTCATCGAGCAAGCGGCGTAGGGCGTAGAGCGCCTCCAGCGCCGCCTTCGGCGACAGCTCGTCCGGGTCGATGGCCGCGAGCGCCGCGCGGATCTCATCGTGTGCACCCGCGCGGGGAGCGCGCGCGCGCTGCGGCGTCGCCGCGGCGTGCAGCGGCAGCTCGGTTTGTGCCGCGGGCGTCCCAGCGCCGTTGGCCGCTGCGCGGTGCCGGTCCCGTTCCGCCTCGAGCGCCTCGAGGTACCCGCGCGCCTCGCCGATCACCTCAAGCGGCACGCCGGCCAGCTGCGCCACCTGCAGACCGTAGCTGCGATTGGCGGGCCCGTCCTTCACGGCGTGCAGGAACACGATGCCATGGCCGTGCTCGGTCGCATCCAGGTGCACGTTGGCGCAGCCCTCGACCTCGGAGGCGAGTGTGGTGAGCTCGAAGTAGTGGGTGGCGAACAGCGTGAAGGCGCGCACCCGCGAGGCGATGTCCCGCGCCATCGCCCAGGCGAGCGACAGGCCGTCGAAGGTGCTGGTGCCGCGCCCGATCTCATCGAGCAGGATGAGGCTGCGGGCGGTGGCGTTGTGCAGGATGTTGGCCGCCTCGGTCATTTCCACCATGAAGGTGCTTTGGCCTCGGCTGAGTTCGTCGCTGGCTCCGACGCGCGTAAAGATGCGATCCGCGCAGCCGATTCTGGCCCGCGCGGCCGGAACGAAGCTGCCCACGTGGGCCAGCAGCGTGATGA
>JBOIAH010000153.1:0-1351 GCA_050739055.1 Steroidobacteraceae bacterium
CGCACGCACAGGTTGCACTGAATGCAGGCGTTGAGATTCACGCGCATGGCCGGATGGCTGGCGTCCGGTGCCCAGCGCCCGGCGCCGGGAAAGCGGCTTTCCGCCACCTGGACAAAATCGGCCTGACTCCAGAAGTGTGACGTCGGGTCGTGTGACGTCGCCCGCTCCGGCTGGTCGGCGACCAGCAGCTCCATCACCATGGCGCGGGCCTGCGAGGCCCGCTCGGTGGCGGTGCTGACCTTCATGCCCGCACCGGGCTCACGCTTGCACGAGGGGGCGAGCACCCGCTCGCCCTCGATCTCGACCATGCACACCCGGCAGTTGCCGTCCGGCCGGTAGCCCGGCGCCGGCTTGTGGCACAGGTGCGGCAGGTGGGTGCCCAATCGCTGCGCGACCGCCCAGATGGTTTCGCCGGGCCGGGCCTGCACCTGCCTGCCGTCCAGTTCGAACAGGATGCCCGGCTGCCCCGAGCCATTACCTGGCTTGCCGCTACTCATAACTTCCTCACCTGCCTCGCAGCCGCGGGCTGCGGAGCGGAAAACAGCTGCGGAAAGTATCGAATCACGCTCGTCACCGGATTCGGCGCGGCCTGTCCGAGGCCGCAGATCGAAGCATCCCGCATGCACTGCGACAACTCGCCAAGGAGCGCCGTGTCCCAGGCATCCCGTTCCATCAGCATGCGCGCCTTCTGCGTTCCGACCCGGCACGGCGTGCACTGGCCGCAGGACTCATCCTCGAAGAAGCGCATCAGGTTGAGCGCTGCGCCGCGTACGTCGTCCTGGTCGGAGAGCACGATCACCGCCGCCGAGCCGATGAGGCAGCCGTACTTCTCCAGCTTGCCGAAATCGAGCGGGATGTCGTCCATGGATGCCGGCAGAATGCCGCCCGAGGCCCCGCCCGGCAGGTACGCGGCAAACCGGTGGCCCTCGCTCATCCCACCGCAGAACTCATCGATCAGCTCCCGGACCGTCACGCCGGCAGGCGCGAGCTTCACTCCGGGCTCCTTCACCCGCCCGGATACTGAATAGGAGCGCAGGCCAAGGCTGCCGTTGCGCCCCTGGCTCTTCCACCAGAGCGCACCGCGCTCGATGAGGTCGCGGATCCAGAACAGCGTCTCCACATTGTTTATCAGCGTGGGACGACCGAACAGCCCGACCTGAAACGGCAGCGGCGGCTTGTGGCGCGGCAGGCCGCGCTTGCCCTCGAGCGACTCGATCATCGAGGACTCCTCGCCGCAGATGTAGGCCCCCGCCCCACGCCGCAGGTGGATCCTGGGGCCGCCGGGTGGCAGCTTCGCGATCTCATTGGCGAGGATCTGGCGGGCGATCGGATATTCGTCGCGGACGTAGAT
>JBOIAH010000154.1:0-13191 GCA_050739055.1 Steroidobacteraceae bacterium
GCCCCGAGCCGATCGCCACCGCGAGCGCCAGGTACGGATTGATGTCGGCCGCCGCGATGCGGTATTCCACGCGCTGCGCCTTGGCGCCGCCCTGGATCACGCGCAGCGCACAGGTGCGATTCTCCACACCCCAGGTGGCGCTGGTCGGCGCCCAGAACCCCGGCACCAGGCGCGTGTAGCTGTTGACGGTCGAGGCGACCATGGCGAGCAGTTCGGGCATGAGGGCCTGCTGACCCCCGACGAACCAGCGCATCTCCTGCGACATGGTATGCGGACCCGCGTCATCGTGGAACGCGGACGATCCGTCTGTGCGTGCGAGCGACACATGAAGGTGCCCGCTCTGCCCCGGCAGCTGCGCGGACCACTTGGCCATGAAGGTCGCCATGAGACCCCGGCGCTGGGCGAGCACCTTCACGAAGGTCTTGAAGAGCGCCGCGCGGTCGGCGGCTTCGAGCGCCTCGCAATACTGCAGGGCCGCCTCGATGACCCCGGGTCCGGTCTCGGTGTGCAGGCCTTCGATCGGCATGCGCATGTCGGCGGACAGCTGCAGCAGTTCCTGGTAGAGCTCGGCGTGCACCGAGCTGCGCAGCAGCGAATAGCCGAAATACCCCGGCGTGAGATTGGTGAGGTCGCGATAGTGCTTCGCGCGCGCACTCGCGGGCGTTTCGCTGAACACGAAGAACTCGTACTCCGCCGCCGCGCTCGCCCCATAGTCCATGTTCGCCGCGCGCTCGAGCACCCGCCGCAGCGTCGCGCGCGGGCATACCTGCTCCGCGCTGCCGGCAAACTCGCCGAGAAACAGCAGCATCTTGCCCTCGAAGGGCAGCGCCCGGCAGGTCTGGGGAAGCAGCCGCAGCGGGGCATCCGGAAAGGCCGTGTGCCAGCCGGTGAAGGTGCTGTTGTCGTACTGCTGGTCGTTGCAGTCCCACCCCAGCACGACATCGCAGAGTCCCATGCCCTTGTCGAGTGCCGAGAAGAATTTCTGGCGATCGATGTACTTGCCGCGCAGGATCCCGTCGTTGTCGAAGACGCCGACCTTGACGTGCTGCAGGCCCCGCTCCTCGATAATCGCGCGGGCCTGCGCGCCGGTGCGCACCTCTTCCGGCTGCATGCAGGCAACTCCTTGAGCGGGTCTGCGGGGAAGCGCTGATGATTACGCGCCGTTGGTGCGTTTGGCAAGGCGCTGCGCACGGGTGGCGGGCGCGGCGCGGGCCGGCGGCGCGGCTACGGTAGCCACGGCAACGAGTACGTCTTGGTGTTGGTGAAGCTTCACCGCCACCCATTCCTGCACCAGCAGGCGCTTGATGGCGGTGCAACGCTGGCCGGAGTTCTTGTACGAGCCCACGGCCGCGTGCGTCAACAGCTCGTCGGCGATTTGCTGCGGGTCGCCGGTGAGCACGCTGAACATCGGCGGCGGCAGGCCCGCTCAGGTGGCGGACCGGCGGCTGATGCTTCGGCGCAACACGTGGCTGCGGATCGCCGTTGCGTAATGCGCTCATGACGTATTTATTCAAGCGCGCCCCGGGCGAGTGGTATAGAAGTCATGGCGGGATCCGTCTCGGCTGGCGGAACGCGCTCGAGTGGGGAATACACAACCAACGCCTCAGGGGGCAACGATGAAGCCTAATCCGAAGATCTCTGCTGCCGTCGCGGCAATTCTCAGTGCGCCGGCGACGATGATCGTGTTTGCGGCGCCCGCGGATACCGGGACCGCGGCCGCCGGGAATGAGCTTCAGGAGGTGATCGTCACGGCGAACCGCCGGTCCGAGAACCTTCAGGATGTGCCGATCACCATCCAGGCGCTCAGCGGCGCACAGCTCGAGCAGCTGAACGTCGCGAATTTCAATGATTTGCTGAAGTACACGCCGAACGTGACCTTCAGCGGCAACGGCCCGGGCACCGGCAACATCTTCATGCGCGGGTTGGGGGGCTCCGGTTCGGGCAACCAGTCGCAGTCGACGACCTCGCCGTTTCCCAACGTCGGGCTGTATCTCGACGACCAGTCGATGCAGTTCCCGGCCCGTAACAACGACGTCTACCTGGTCGACATGGAGCGCGTCGAGGTCCTCGAGGGGCCGCAGGGCACGCTGTTCGGCGGTGGCGCTCAGGCGGGCGCTATCCGCTACATCACCAACAAGCCGAAGCTCGACGCCACCTCGGGCGAGTTCACCGCGGGCTACGGCACGACGGCGCACGGCGACCCGAACAGCAAGCTGAACGCGGTGCTCAACGTGCCGCTCATCGACAATGTGCTGGGGCTGCGTGCGGTGGTCTTCTCCGATCACCAGGGTGGCTACATCTCCAACTACCCGTCGACCATCGCCTATCTGCCCGGTTCGGTGCCGGCGACCCTGGGGGGAAACCCGACGGCCAACAACGCCAATCTCCTCGGTTCCAACCTCAACAGCGTCAACATCCAGGGCGCCCGGCTTTCGGTGTTGTGGAAGATCAACGACAACTGGAACGCGCTGCTGCAGCAGAACTACCAGGACATGCACACCGACGGCTATTTCTACACCTATCCGCTGGACACGAACGGCAACGCCGTGCCGCAGTACGGCATCACCGCCTTCGCGCCGGCCTACAACAAGGATAAGTACGAGAGCACGGCCTGGACGGTGAACGGCAAGCTGGGCGACATGTTGAGTCTCGTCTACACCGGCAGCTACATGGCCCGCAACATCGAGGGAGAGCAGGACTACTCGAACTACATGCGCAGCAGGGTCGGCTCGTATTACGGCTGCATCGGCACGGGCGCGGGTTATTTCAACCAGGGCAACTTTCCCGGCCCCAAGCCCGGGTTGGGTGCCAGCCCATTGAAATGCTACGCCCCGGTAGGCAACTGGCACGACCGGACCGCCAACGACCACCAGAGCCACGAGCTGCGCATCAGCACCAACACGGATTACCGCCTGCGCGGACTGTTTGGCGTCTACTGGGAGAAGTTCGTCATCGACGACGAGATGGACTTCAACTACCTGGGCATTCCGCAGTGCAGCCCGGCCGTTCTTGCCGCTTCTCTGGCCGGCGGCCCGGACTGCCTGTCAGCCGTCGGACCCGTGCCGGGAGCGTTTGCGATCGATCCCGGGCTGCGCGTGAATACCAACACCGCGTTCGGCGAAGACGAGCAGCGCGGCTACAAGCAGACCGCGCTGTTCACCTCCGTCGACTTTGACATCATTCCCAAGGTGCTCACCGTCACCGGCGGCGTGCGCTGGTACAACTACAAAGAGTTCGAGCATGGCTCGGAGTACTTCAGCGAGAGCACCAGCACGGGCCTGGTCGTGAACCACGCCAACGGCGTGTGCACCGCGGGCCACCTGTGCGGCTTCCCCATCAACCTGGACAAGAGTGAGACCGGACACCGCTTCCGCGGCAACCTGACCTGGCACATCACTCCGGACATGATGGCGTACTACACCTACTCGGAGGGGTTTCGTCCGGGCGGCTTCAATCGCACCGCCTCGCTGCCGGGGCAGCCGCCGTCGCTGGCGGGGGTGGCGAAGTACTGCGGCTCGATCAGTGGCGCGCAGAACGCCCCGGACCCGCGGTGTCTGGCGGGCGGCAGCCTGGCCGGTCTGAACACCAGCCAGTTCAACAAGCCGGTGGGCTACGAGTCTGACCAGTTGGTCAACAACGAGATCGGTTTCAAGAGTGAGTTCTTCGACCATCGGGTGATCGTCAATCTGTCCGCGTACGACATGAAGTGGAGCAACATCCAGCTGCCGCTCTTTGACCCGGTGCACCTGGGCAATACCACGTTCGACATCAATGGGCCCACCTACAAGGTCAAGGGCGGCGAGGCCCAGATCATTGCTCGCGTCACCCAGGAGTTCACGCTGGACGGATCGGTCTCGGTGAACAGCGTCGAGCAGACCAACGCGCCGTGCCTGCCGAGCAATCGCGTGAACGCAGGCAACCCGACCGCGATCGGCAGCTGCATCAGTGTCGTGAAGGAAAATAACTACACGAACCCCTACGGGGTGCTCGGCACGCGGCCGCCGTTCTCGCCGGCGTTGATGTTCAACCTGAGAGCGCGCTACGACTGGGATGTGGGTACCTACAAGCCGTTCGCCTGGCTCGGTGCGAGCCACATCGGTTCGATGAACAACGAGCCGCAGAGCTTCCCCAGCGGCAACGATCCGGCGCAAAACCCGCCGACCACGACGCTGTTGCTGTACCGGATCAACGGCTACACCACCTATGACGGAGCGATCGGTGTCGCGAAGGACGCCTGGACAGCGGAGCTGGCGGCCAGCAATCTGTCGAACGTCTACGGACCGAGCAACGTCTCGTCCGGACAGTTCATCAGGTCGGAAATTCCGCTGCGTCCGCGCGTGCTGACCTTCCAGGTCGGCTACCGGTTCTGACCGACGCTGGCCCGGGCCGACCGGCCGCGGGTCGGCTGCGCTAAGATCAAGGGCGGACCGCGAGGGTCCGCCCTTCTCTTACGCCCCATGGATTCCGCCCCCGCCAGGATCACCCCGGCCGCAACCGCGGCCGATGTAGCGCGGCTGCACCAGCTGCTCAGGGAAGGCAGGCACGCGGAGGCGCTGGCCGGCGCGCAGGGCCGGCTGGCTGAATCTCCCGGCCAGCGTGACGTGCTGCTGTGTGCGGCCATCGCCCAGCGGTTTCTGAGCCGCATCCCCGACGCACTGCAGACACTTGCGGCTCTGGAGCACGCTCATCCGCGCTTCAGTCGCCTGTATGAAGAGCGGGGCCGCTGCTTCGTCGGCCTGCGCCAGGCGCCGCAGGCGATCGAAGCCTTCTTGAGGGCGGTACATATCAACCACGCCCTGGCGGGCAGCTGGGGAATGCTCGAAGGCCTGTACCGCATGCGCGGGGAAGCCGACAACGCCGCGATGGCGGGGAGCCACGTGGCGACGCTGCGCGGCCTGCCGCGGGAAGTGGTCGCTGCGACCGGGCTGTTTGCCGACGGCGATGCGGAGGCGGCCGAGTCACTCGTGCGGGCCTACCTCCTCAGGCATGGCGATCATATCGAAGCGATGCGGCTGCTCGCCCGGATCGGCATCGCGCACCAGGTGTATTTCGATGCGCAGGTGCTGCTCGCGGCCGTGCTGGAGCGGGCACCCGACTATCGTGCGGCGCGCGAGGAATACGCCTTGGTCCTCATCGAGCTGCATCGTTACCAGGAGGCGCGCCGCGAGCTCGACCGGCTGCTGCAGGATCAGCCCGACAGCCGGGCGCTCCGGACTCTGTACGCGGCAAGCTGTGCGGGGCTGGGCGAGCACCAACGCGCGGTCGACCTGTATCGGGAGCTGCTCGTGGGCGGAAGCGAGGATGCCGGGGCGCACCTGTCGATAGGTCATGCCCTGAAGACCCTCGGGCAGAGTCAGCCGGCGGTCGACGCCTACCGGGAGGCGGCGGTGTGCCGGGCGGATTTCGGTGACGCGTACTGGAGTCTCGCCAACCTCAAGACTTACCGCTTCACCGACGAGGAGCTGACTCGCATGCGCGCTGCGCTCACCGCCCCGGCGACCGGGCTCGTCGACCGCTACCATCTGTGTTTCGCGCTCGGCAAGGCGCTCGAGGACCGGGGTGAGTTTGCCGAGTCCTTCCGCCAATACCAGCTCGGCAACGGGCTCAAGCGCCCCGAATGCCGCTATCGGGGCGAGCTGATCGAGAACAATACCCAGCAGCAGATCAAGATCTGCACGGCGGACTTCTTCGCCAGCCGCGCGGGCTGGGGCAGTGCCAGTCCGGATCCGATCTTCATCATCGGGCTGCCTCGCTCGGGCTCGACGCTGCTCGAGCAGATCCTGGCGTCGCACTCGCAGGTCGAGGGCACGCAGGAACTGCCCAATGTCCAGCAGATCGTCAGCCGCCTGCGCGGCTACGGCCCCGAACCTGATCCGCAGAACCCGCACTATCCGCGCATCCTCGCGAGCCTCACCGCCGCAGACCTCGCTAAGCTCGGCGAGGAATACCTCGCCGGTACGCGCGTCTATCGCAGCGGCAAGCCCTATTTCATTGACAAGATGCCGAACAACTTCAGGCACGTGGGGCTGATGCATCTCATGCTGCCCAACGCGCGCATCATCGATGCACGGCGTGAGCCGATGGCGTGCTGCTTCAGCAATTTCAAGCAGCTGTTCGCGAACGGCCAGGAATTCACCTACAGCATCGAGGACATCGCGCGTTACTACCGCACTTACCTCGAGCTGATGCGGCACTGGGACCGGGTGCTGCCGGGGCGCGTCCTGCGGGTCTATCACGAGGACGTCGTGGATGACCTCGAAGGCAGCGTGCGCCGCATGCTCGGTTTCTGCCAGCTCGACTTCGAGCCGCAGTGCGTCGCCTTCCACGCGAGCAAGCGCAGCGTGCGCACCGCCAGCTCCGAGCAGGTTCGCCAGGCGATCTATCGCGAAGGACTCGAGCAGTGGAAGAACTTCGAGCCGTGGCTCGGACCGCTCAGGGATGCCCTGGGAGCTGCGCTCAGCGGCTACCGCGAACCGGCAGGTGGGTATGAGACCGGGCCGTAACGATCCGTGGGCGGCCTCGCATGCCCGGCAGATCGGCGCACTCGTCGGCATGGTCAATCAGGGTCATCTGCGGGAGGCGGAGGAGCAGGCGGGCGCGCTGCTGCGCGCGCAGCCCCAGGCCGGACCGCTGTGGAAGATCCTGAGCGTCGCGCTCCTGCGCCAGGGCAAGGACGCGCTGCCGGCGCTGCGCCGGGCGGCGCAGCTCCTGCCGCAGGACGCCGAAGCGCACGCCAACCTGGGTTCGGAGCTGCACGCTCGCCGCGAGTGGGGGGCGGCACTGGCGAGCCTGCGCCACTCGCTCGCGCTGCAGCCGGAGAACCCCGAGGCGCTCATCGATGCCGCGGACGCCCTGCGTGCGCTCGGCCGGGCGCGCGAGGCCGTGCCACTTTACGAGCGGGCGCTGCAGCTCGATCCGGGCCGTCGCGAGGTACACAACAACCTGGGGAATGCGTTCCTCGAGCTTGACCAGCCCGCCGAGGCGGTGCGGTGCTATCGGCAGGCGCTGGAGGTGAAACCCGACGACGCGCCGGTGCACTGCAATCTGGGCAATGCGCTGCGCCAGCTCGGGCAGCTCGATGAGGCGATGGCGGCCAGCCGGCGCGCGATCGAGCTCGCCCCGGGACTGAGCATGGCGCACAACAACCTCGGCCTGCTGCTGGCCGCCCGCGCGCAGCGCGCGGCGGCGGTCGCGAGCTACCGCGAGGCGCTGCGGCTCAACCCGGGCGACGCGGCGGCGCTCAATAACCTCGGCAACGTGCTGCGCGAGCTGGGCGAACGCCGCGCAGCGCTGTCGGCCTACAGCCAGGCGGTGCGGCTGGATCCCTCGCGCGCGGACAGCCACTGCAATCTGGGCTACGCGCTGCTCGACTCGCGCCGCCTGGCCGAAGCGGTCGCGAGTTTCCGCAGCGCGCTTGCCCTGCAGGCGAACAGCGCAGCCGCGCATCTCGGGCTGGGCGCGGCCCAGCGCGTGCAGGGCCTGTTTGCCGAGGCGCTGACGAGCTGCCAGGCGGCGCTCGCGGCCGAGCCGGACAGCCCCCGGGCCCTGGCGTTTCTCGGCGAGCTGCGTGCCGACCGCGGCCAGTTCGCCGCAGCGCAGGAATCCTTCGCGCGCGCCATCGCCGTGGACCCGGACTGCGCGCCGGCTTACGGCGGCATCGCCGCGCACCGGCGCATGAGCCGCGGCGATACCGCCTGGCTCGAGGGCGTGCAGAGGGCGCTGGCGAAGCCGCTGCCGCTGGCGGAGGAGGTCCACCTGCGCTACGCGCTCGGCAAATACTTCGACGACGTGGGTGAGTACGACCAGGCCTTCGAGAGCTACCAGGCCGCCAATGAGCTCACCCGGCGCTACGGCGCAGGCTATGACCGCGCCCGGCTGACCGAGCTGGTCGATCGGATCATCGGCGTGTGCGGCGAGGCATTCGTCCGCGGGCGGCGCCCGGCCGCCGCCACTTCCGAGCTGGCGGTGTTCATCGTCGGCATGCCGCGCTCGGGGACTTCACTGACCGAGCAGATCCTCGCCTCGCATCGGTGCATTTTCGGCGCGGGCGAGCTGCGGTTCTGGGACGACGCATTCGCCGCATTTCAGCAACTGCACCCGGCGGGCGAGACCGGGGCGCAGGCTCTGGCGGGCATGGCGCGCGAGTATCTGGAGCGCGTGAGCGCACCGGCGGGGGCGGCGTTGCGGGTCACGGACAAGATGCCCGCGAATTTCCTCTACGCCGGACTGATCCACGCGGCGTTGCCGCACGCGCGGATCATCCACATGCAGCGCCACCCGCTCGACACCTGCTTATCCGCCTACTTTCAGAACTTCCTCAACGTGAGTCCGTACGCCAATGACCTTGGCAATCTGGCGCACTACTACCGCGAGTACCTGCGCATCACCGCTCACTGGCGCCGCGTGCTTCCCGCCTCGGCGTTGCTGGAAATTCCCTATGAAGCGCTGATCGCGGATCAGGAGGGCTGGACCCGGCGGATGCTGGACTTCATCGGTCTGCCGTGGGATCGCAGCTGCCTGGATTTTCACCACACCGAGCGGGTGGTCATCACCGCCAGCAAATGGCAGGTGCGGCAGAAGATCAACAGCGCCTCGGTGGGGCGCTGGCGCAACTACGAGAAGCACCTCGCGCCGCTGCGGCACCTGGTGGACCTCGCCGCGCAGCACATGGCAGTGTCCAACGAGTAGCTCGGAGGGGACGTGAAGAGCAACGCGCGGGTGGTGGTGATCGGCGGGGGAGTGGTCGGGGCGAGCGTCCTCTACCACCTGACCAAGGCGGGTTGGCAGGATGTGCTGTTGATCGAGCGCGGCGAGCTCACCTGCGGCTCGACCTGGCACGCGGCCGGCGGCATGCACACCATCAACGGCGACCCCAACGTCGCCAAGCTCCAGCAGTACACCATCAACCTCTACCAGGAGATCGAGCAGATCTCCGGGCAGACCTGCGGCATGCACGTCACCGGCGGCATCATGCTGGCCGGCACCCGCGAGCGCCTCGACTGGCTGAAGATGACCAAGGCCCGCGGCCGCTATCTGGGCATGGACCTGGAGATCATCTCGGTCGAGGAGGCGGCGCGGCTCTTTCCGCTCATGAACCCGCGGCATTTCGTCGGCGCGCTGCTCGACCCGATCGAAGGGCATGTGGATCCGTACGGCGTCACCCACGCCTATGCGAAGGCGGCCCAGATCGGCGGGGCCGAGGTCGTGCGGCACACGCGCGTCGTGGACCTGAAGCCGCGCGCCGATGGCTCGTGGGATGTGATCACCGATCACGGCAACGTGCACGCCGAGCAGGTGGTGAACGCCGGCGGTCTGTGGGCGCGCGAAGTGGGGCGCATGGTGGGGCTCGAGCTGCCGATCCTTGCCATGGAGCACCAGTACCTCATCACCGAGGATCTCCCGGCGCTCAAGGGCCGGAAGGAACAGCTGCACTGCATCGACTTCGAGGGCGAGATCTACACGCGCCAGGAGCGCGGCGGCATGCTGCTCGGTACCTATGAGCGCGCCTGCGTGCCGTGGTCGCCGCGCGAGACTCCCTGGGACTTCACCCAGAGCCTGCTGCCGAATGACCTGGAGCGCATCGCGCCGAGCCTCGAGGTGGGGTTCGAGCACTTCCCGGCACTCGGCGAAGTGGGAATCAGGAAGGTTGTCAACGGACCGTTCACCTTCGCGCCCGACGGCAATCCGCTGGTCGGGCCGGTGCGCGGGCTGAAGAATTTCTGGGTGGCGTGCGGGGTGATGGCCGGCTTCAGCCAGGGAGGCGGAGTGGGGCTCGCGCTTTCGCACTGGATCGTGGACGGCGATCCTGGCGCTGACATCTGGGCGATGGACGTGGCGCGCTACGGGGACTGGGCCACGCTCGCCTACACCAACGCCAAGGTGCGCGAGAACTACTCGCGCCGCTTTCGCATCCGCTTCCCGAACGAGGAGCTCGCCGCGGCGCGGCCGCTGCGTACGACGCCCATCTACGAGCGGCTGCAGGCCGAGCACGCCGTGTTCGGCGACTACTGCGGGCTCGAGCATCCGCTGTGGTTTGCGCCGAGCGCCGCGCAAGCGCACGAGGACATCACCTTTCACCGCTCCAACGCCCACGCCCACGTGGGCGCGGAGTGCCAGGCGGTGCGCGCGGCGGTCGGTTTGCTGGAGATCTCCAACTACGGCAAGTTCGAAGTCTCGGGGCCCGGCACCGAGGAATGGCTGTCACGGGTGATGGCCAACCGCGTGCCCAGGGTCGGCCGCATCGCGCTCACCCCGATGCTGAACGAGCGCGGCAAGCTGATCGGTGATTTCACCATGTGCCGGTCAGCGGCGGATCGCGTGTTTCTCGTGTGCACGTACGCCGCGGAAGATCACTACCGGCGCTGGTTCGAGCGCCATGCTGCCCCGGGCGGTGTCAGCGTGCGTGCCTGCGCCATGGAATATGTGGGCCTGTCGGTCGCCGGCCCGCGGTCGCGCGCGCTGTTGCAGAGTCTCACGCGCACCGATCTGTCCACCGAGGCCTTTCCGTTCCTGTCGTTTCAGCGCATGGACATCGGCATGATCCCAGCCCACGTCGGGCGCATCACCTTCACCGGAGACCTCGGCTACGAGATCTGGGTGACGAGCGAGTATCAGCGCGCGCTCCACGACCTGCTGGTAGCGGCCGGAGTGGAGCACGGCATGCGGCATTTCGGCGGCCGCGCGCTCAACTCGATGCGCATCGAGAAGAGCTTCGGCACCTGGGCGCGCGAATACCGGCCGATCTACGGGCCCTACGAGGCGGGACTCGGGCGCTTCGTGGATCTGAAGAAGGACAACTTCATAGGCCGCACCGCGGCGCTCGAAGAGCAGGGGGGCGGCGCCCGGCTGCGCCTCGTCAGCTTGGCGGTGGACGCGCGGGATGCCGACGCGGTGGGCGATGAGCCCATCTGGCACGACGGCAAGGTCGTCGGCTGGGTGACCTCGGGCGCTTACGGCCACAGCGTGCAGCGCTCGCTGGCGCTCGGCTACATCCCCGCCTCGCTCGGCGGCGTGACGTCGGGGTTCGAGGTTGAGATCCTCGGGGAACGCTTCCGTGCCACGCGCCACAGCGCGGCCGCGTTCGATCCCGAGGGGGGCCGCATGCGCGCCTGAGGGCGGTCGGGCCATGAAGGCTCAGGCCGTGCCGGGTCAGGCCATGAACATGGCCAGCGCGCTGGCGATCAGCGCCGGCTTGCTTTCCCCCTCGATCTCGATGGTGTTCTCGGTAGTCACGAGGTAACGGCCGCCGCCCTTATCCTCGACGGAAGCGATCTTGATGCGGTTGCGCACCCGCTTGCCCGAGCGCACCGGGGCGACGAAGCGCACCTTCTCCAGTCCGTAGTTCACGACCGATTTCGGGGTGAAGCGCGCGAGCAGCACTTCGAATCCGGTCGGCGCGAGCAGCGACAGGGTGAGAAAACCATGGGCGATCGTGCCGCCGAACGGACCCTCGCGGGCGGCCCGCTCGGCGTCGACATGGATCCACTGGTGGTCGCCCGTGCACCGGGCGAACTCATCGATGCGCGCCTGGTCGAGCACGATCCAGGAGGAAACGCCGATTTCCCCGCCGACGTGCTTCGCCAGATCTCCCACGGGCATCTTGCTGCCAGGCATGACGGGATCTTACCAACCGCCCGTCTTGGCGGAAGACCGTGTTGCCAGGCCCGGTGCTACTGCGACGCGTTAATTCAGGTAAGTTTATAACTGAAATACATATCTATAAAACTTTACTATCAATAAGTTAGTCATAAAATAATCTGATGGTACTTTTCTTATTGCATTGCATACAAAATGGGGCTAGAATCCTCTCCGTCACCCCGAAACTGATTTCCCCGCAGGAGCTTGCCATGACCGATCGCACCTACGACCTCAACGCCTGGCTGGAGACCTACAAGGACACCTTCGCCTCCTTCACCAGGGCCCAGCAGGATGGCTTCAAGGCGCTCGAGCGCTTTGCGCGCTTCCACTACGCCGTCGCCGGCGATGTTCTCGAGGCCGGTCTCGCGCAGACCAAGGCCGCGCTGAGCGCCAAGGCTGCGGTCGGCACCCAGGCCATTGCGGACCTGCTCGCGAAGCAGGCCGAGCTTGGCACGCAGCTGAGCGAGAAGCTCAAGGCTCGCGCGCAGGAGTTCTCGAGCCTGGCCTCGGACGTGCAGGAGTCGGTCCACAGCTTCGCCGCCGACGCTGCCAACCGCGCGACCGGGACCAAGAAGGCCGCCTGAGACACCTGAGCTGACAGTAAAGACCTGGGGGGCGACCCAAGCGGGTCGCTTTTCAGGGCGGCCGCCGTGCAGCATCGGGTCGTGAGCCCCGCGCGCGTCCTGAGACTCCCGCCCGCCTTCGTGCTGCTGGCGATCGCAGCGCTGCACTCGCCGGCGCTGCGCGCTCAGCC
Organism: Steroidobacteraceae bacterium; assembly: GCA_050739055.1. Taxonomy (GTDB): domain Bacteria; phylum Pseudomonadota; class Gammaproteobacteria; order Steroidobacterales; family Steroidobacteraceae; genus 13-2-20CM-66-19. Next base: position 12,392 of record JBOIAH010000154.1, read on the forward strand.
GGCCGGGGGACCGTCCATGGACATGGCCGGCATGTACGGCCCATACGACATGCAACAAGAAGCCTCCGGCACCAGCTGGCAGCCCGACTCGACACCCATGCAGGGAGTGCAGGCGATGCGCGGGGCGTGGCTGAGCATGCTGCATGGGTTCGTGGACGGAATCTATGACGAGCAGGGCGGGCCGCGCGGCAATTCGCAGACCTTCTCGACGAGCATGCTCATGTTCATGGCGCGCCGTGCGCTCACCGATGGGGCGTTCGGCGTGCGCGTCATGGTCTCGGGCGATCCGCTCATGGGAAGCAGCGGCTACCCGCTGCTGTTCCAGACCGGGGAGACGGCCAACGGCCGCGAGCCGCTCATCGACCGTCAGCATCCGCACAACCTCCTGATGGAAGTCGCGGCGACCGACAGCCGCGACCTGTCGCGCGACAGCTCGGTGTTCCTGTACGCGGGCTTGCCGGGCGAGCCGGCCCTCGGCCCGACCGCGTTCATGCACCGGCTCTCGGGGATGGATGATCCGGAGGCGCCGCTCACTCACCACTGGCTCGACTCGACCCACGTGAGCTTCGGCGTCGTGACGGCCGGATACGTGTGGCGGCAGTTCAAGCTCGAGGGTTCCGCCTTCAACGGCCGCGAGCCCGATCAGAATCGCTATGGGATCCAGGTGCGCCCCCTGGATTCGTACGCCGCGCGGCTCACCTGGAATCCGACCGGCGATTTGTCGATGCAGGCAAGCTCCGGGCGGCTGGCGAGCCCGGAGCAGCTCGAGCCCGGCGTGAGCGTGCGGCGCACGACCGCAT
>JBOIAH010000155.1:0-3817 GCA_050739055.1 Steroidobacteraceae bacterium
CGGCAGATCGGGGCGCGTCTTGCGCAGCACCAGCACGCCGAGGCACACGGTGACGAACGCCGCGAGCGTGCCGATCGAGACCATCCCCGCGAGGAGGTCCACCGGGAAGAGTCCGCCGATGATCGCCGCCGCGATCCCGGTGATGGCGGTACCCGTCGAGGGGGTGCGGAAGCGCGGGTGCACGCGCCCGAAGAAGGGCGGCAGCAGCCCGTCGCGCGCCATGGCAAAGAAGATGCGCGCCTGGGCGATGGTCATGACCAGCATGACCGAGGTCATGCCGCACACGGCGCCGAGCTTCACCGGAATTCCGAGCCAGTGCAGCGCCTGGTACTTGTCGAGTGCCAGTGCCACCGGGGCGGCGACGTCCAGCTCCTGGTAGCTCACCATCCCGGTGAGGATCGCCGAGACGATGACGTACAGGATGGTGCAGATGACGAGGCTCGCGAGGATCCCGATGGGCATGTCGCGCTGCGGGTTCCTGGTCTCCTGCGCCGCGGTCGAGATCGCATCGAAGCCGATATAGGCGAAGAAGATCACCCCGGCTGCGCCCATGATGCCGCTCCAGCCGAACACGCCGAACTGACCGGTGTTGGGCGGGATGAACGGGTGCCAGTTGGCCGTGTGGATGAAGCTCACGCCGAACAGGATGAACAGCACCACCACCGTGACCTTGATGGCGACGATTACCGCATTGAAAGCGGCCGACTGGCGGATGCCGATGTAGCAGATGGTGGCGATCACCGCGACGATCGCAATCGCCGGCAGGTTGATGATGGCTCCGGTCCGCACGATGTCGAAGCCCTGCTTGCCCATCGGCGTGCCGAACGGAGCGTTGGAGAGCGCCACCGGGATGTGCACGTGCAGCTGCTCGAGCAGGCTCACCGCGTAGCCCGACCATCCGACCGACACCGTCGCGACCGCGAGCAGGTACTCGAGCACCAGGTTCCAGCCGATAAACCAGGCGATCCCTTCGCCCAGCGTCGCGTAGGAGTAGGAGTACGCGCTCCCCGAGACCGGGATCATCGCGGCGAACTCCGCGTAGCACAGCGCGGCCAGCGTACAACCGATGCCCGCGACGATGAACGCGAGCGGCAGCGCGGGTCCGGCGTGGTTGGCGGCGGCGGTGCCGGTGAGCACGAAGATGCCGGTGCCGATGATGCCGCCGATGCCGAGCAGCGTGAGGTGCAGCCAGCCGAGCGCGCGCCGCAGCTGATTGCCGGAGGACTCCTGCTCGCGCAGGACCTTGATGGACTTGGTCGCAAGAAGTTGCCGCATCTGCGAGACCCCCGATTTTGCGCAGGGACTCTACACAAGCGATCTGCGGAAAGCGAGCCGGCAGCGGCGGCACGCGCCGCTTGCGTCAGCCCGCGCGCAAGTCCGCCGGCACGTGCGGCGCGAGCAACTCCAGGAGCTGCGCGTACACCTTGGGGGTCCCGGCGACGATGTGCCCCGCCTGACGGTACTCGGCGCCGGTCAGCGTGCCGATGCGTCCGCCCGCTTCCTGGATGAGCAGCGTTCCGGCGGCCGTGTCCCACGCGCTGAGGCCGATTTCCCAGAACGCGTCCACGCGTCCCGCCGCGACATAAGCCAGATCGAGCGCCGCGGCGCCGGGGCGGCGCACGCCGGCGGCCTGCCCGCTGACCGCCCGCAGCATGTCGAGATACGCGTCGAGGTAGCGGAGGTTGGCGCGATAGGGGAAGCCGGTGGCGATAAGGGCGCCCTCGAGCGTGCGCGCCTTGCTCACCCGCATGCGGTGATTGTCCAGGTGCGCACCCGCACCGCGGCTGGCGGTGAACAGCTCCCCGCGCATCGGGTCGTAGACCACTGCGTGCTCGAGCCTCCCCTTGATCTGGCAGGCGATCGACACGGCGAATACCGGGAAGCCGTGCATGAAATTGGTCGTACCATCGAGCGGGTCGATGATCCACAATGTGTCGTGCTCCCCGCTGCTGCCGCTCTCCTCGGCGAGGAACGCATGTTGCGGGTAGTGCCGGCGGATCGTGCCGATGATCTCCTGCTCGGCGGCGCGGTCCACCTCGGTGACGAAATCGTTGCGCCCTTTGGAGGAGACGGTGAGGGACTCGAGCCGGTTGAGGCTGCGCACGATGACCTCGCCGGCGCGGCGCGCGGCACGCACGGCGATATTGAGAAGCGGCTGCACGGTAACTAAGCTCGCGTGATTGATCGCCCGTCGAAGCTGCCTGCGGCAGTCAGGAGCGGTGTTGGCCCTAGCGTAACAGATGGACTCCCCCGACATCCGCATCGTGCTGGTCGCGCCTTCGCACCCGGGCAACATCGGCGCCGTGGCGCGCGCCATGAAGAACATGGCGCTCTCGGAGCTGGTGCTGGTTCGCCCCAAGCAGTTCCCGCATGCCGAAGCCAGCGCACGCGCTGCGGGAGCCGATGACGTGCTCGCCCGGGCGCGCGTGGTGGAGTCGCTCCCCGCGGCGCTCGCCGGCTGCGGCTTCATCGCCGCGACTACCTCGCGCGAACGCGACCAGTACTTTCGCGTCATGGACGTGCGCGCTGCGGCGCCGCGCATCGTGCACGAATCGCGCCGCGCGCCGGCGGCGGTGCTGTTCGGGTCCGAGCGCACCGGGCTCACCAACGAGGAGCTCGAGGCCGCGCACTGCCTGCTGCGCATTCCTGCCAGCGAAGCCTATCGGTCGCTCAATCTCGCCATGGCCGTGCAGCTGGTGGCGTACGAGCTGTTTCGCGCGCGCGGCAGCGCCGCCGCGGCGAGCGCGGGCGGCGGCGTACCGCTCGCCACGGCGCAGGAGATGCAGCAGCTGTATGCGCACTTCGCGCAGGTGCTCGAGGAAATCGAGTTCCGCGACCGCACCCGCAACGGTACGCATCTCATGGGGCGCATCCGCCGCTTGCTGCAGCGTGCCGAGCTCGATCACAACGAAGCCAACATCCTGCGCGGCGTCCTCACTGCGGTGCAGAATCGCCGCCGCCATGCAGGCGGGGAGCCGCGGTGAGCGCTGCCGGACCGGTGTACCTCGATTACGCAGCGACCACGCCGGTGGATCCGCAGGTGGCCGAGGCCATGGGCGCCTGTCTTACCCTCGGCGGGAACTTCGGCAACGCCTCCTCGTCGCATGTATTCGGCCGCGCCGCGGCCGCGTGCATCGCGCGCGCACGCGCGCAGGTGGCCGGCCTCATCGGCGCGGACGCCGGCGAAATCGTCTTTACCTCCGGCGCCACCGAGTCCAACAACCTGGCGATTCTCGGGGTGGCGCGCGCCAACGCCGACCGCGGACGGCACCTGGTGACCTCCCGCACCGAGCACAAGGCGGTGCTCGATCCGTGCAAGCACCTCGCGAAGGAGGGCTTCAGCGTCAGCTATCTCACTCCGGAGCGTTCCGGGGTGGTTACGCCCGCGGCGGTCGCTGCGGCGCTGCGCCCCGACACGCAGCTCGTCTCGCTCATGTACGTGAACAACGAGACCGGCGTGCTGCAGGACATCGCCCGCATCGGCGCGCTGTGCCGCGAACGCGGTGTCGCCTTCCACAGCGACTGCGCTCAGGCCGCCGGCAAGGTGGCCCTCGACGTCGGCACCCTGCCGCTCGACTTCGCATCGTTCACGGCCCACAAGCTCTACGGCCCGAAGGGAGTCGGGGCGCTGTACGTGCGGCGCGCCGCCCGCGGTCTGCTGCAGCCGGTCAGCTTCGGCGGAGGACAGGAGCGCGCCCTGCGGCCCGGGACGCTCGCGACCCACCAGATCGTGGGCTTCGGCGTGGCATGCGAGCTCGCCGCGCAGCAGCTGGCGGCGGAAGGCCCGCGGCTCACCGCGCTGCGCGAGCGTCTGTGG
>JBOIAH010000156.1:0-2331 GCA_050739055.1 Steroidobacteraceae bacterium
CCCAGCGCGCCTCCGGCCAGTACTTGCTCGCTCCCGAGCGCGGACGAATGCGGCGCCGGGCGACGTGGCGGCTTCCCGGATGAATCACCATGAAGGGACGGGCGCCGAGTCCCCGCTGCGCGAGCCAGCCGTCGAGCTCGCGACGGGTGCCCTCGGCGACCTGCAGGCGCGCGGCGCGGGGCACGCCCGGCGCAGCCGCGGGCAGCAGGCCGGTAAAGGCTGGCGGGGTGTAGCCGCCCAGGCGCAGATAGCGGTCCGCGAAATTCTCCCCCCGGAGGAACGGATACGCGGTCGAGTCGCAGATGTAGTCGTCGGCAATGCCCGCGCGCGTGAGCAGTGCGCGGCCTTCGCCGCGATCGCAGAACCACGTGGGGCCTGCGCCGCGGGCGCGCAGCCACGTCACCAGCCGGCGCTGGCCGCGGCTCAGCCAGTAGGGCGTGCGGCGGCTGCGCAGGAGAAACAGGCGCCCGACGGCGCGATGCCCCGCCAGCAGGGGCTCCGACCAGGGGCCGGAAGCGATGAGGTCGACCGGCTTGCCCAGGCGCGCCCGCAGCTGCTCGAGCAGCACCGTGAGCAATACCATGTCCCCGAAGGCGCCGCAGCGCATGACGAGCGCCGGCAGCTCCGCCGCGCGCGCCGCGCGGGGACCGGGCGCCGGTCCTGGCGGACTCTCCGTGCGACGCCGGCTCATCGGCGCGCCGCGAGCGCTGCCCGCGCAACGCCATACAGGCGCTTCAGCTCCTGCTCCATCTCGGCCTGCAGGCTCGCGAGCCCCGCCGCATCCGTCACGCGCGCCACGTAGCGCGGCGGACCGATCGCGATCGCGATGCGCGCGAGGAACGGCACGGGAATGACGAATTTGTCCCACTTCACGAGCCAGGCATGCGAGGCGGCGTAGGACATCGGCAGGATCGGGCGTTGCGACAGCTGCGCGAGCAGGATCGCGCCGGGCTTGAACTTGAAGCGCGGGCCGCGCGGACCATCGGGGGTGATGACGGGCGAGACCCCGTCCTTGACCAACGCCTGGTAGTAATCGCGCAGTGCGCGCGCACCGGTGTGCGTGGAGGAACCGCGGATGACGGTCGCGCCGAAGCGCCGCACCAAGAGCGCGCCGAGTTCCCCGTCCACGGACGGGCTGATGAGCCAGCCCGCCGTGAGCCCCCGGGCGTGCAGCCCGATGAGATATTTTCCGCAATACAGCTGGTGCTGGTGCCAGTAGCACGGCACGAGCGACGGCGCACGCGCGAGCGCGGTGGCAAGGTGTTCCTCGCCTTCCACCCGCACCACGCGGCAGCTGAGCCACCACCACCGGATGATCGCCACGGCGAGCGGCACTGCGACCGCATACACAGCGCGCCGCGCCCGGGTCATCCGGCGCCCGGAGCGGGTGGCCGTCCGGTACAGCGTGTTGCGCAGTCCGCCGTCGCCGCCGTCGCTCATGGCGCGAACAACTCCGGCAGTGACAGCGCGCGCGCCTCGATGGCGCGCACGGCGAGGCTCGTCATGACGCAGGCCGCGGCTCCCGGAAACAGTCCGAGCGGATGGGCGTGCAGCACGCGCCCCCGACACGTGGCGCCTCCCTCGTGCAGCTGCACGTCCGCGGCGGCCGCGAGACCTGCGCCGCAGGCTTTGAGCGCCGCCTCGCGCGCCGCCCAGGCCTCAAGCCGTGCATCGCTCCCGAACTCGATGTCCAGGCCGACCCGTCCGCGTGCCACCGCCGCACAGCCCACCCAGGGACCGGAGTGGGAGATGCTGAAGTCAGGTCCGTCCTTCTCGGTGAGGACGCGTAGCTGGGGCTTGCCGCCCTGGGGGAATGCCAGGTCGGCGGCGCTGAACGCCCGGCCCGCGGCCTCCCCCAGGGCGCGCAGCGCGAGCGCGACCCCCGCGAGCGTCGCCGGCGCGCGTGCCGCATGGGCGGCGAGCTCGAGGCGCTTTGCATACGGCAGCCGCGCGGCGCAGGCCCGCGCCGCAGCGTCCGGCCACTGACCGCGCAGGTCCGAGTGATATAAGATTAAAGTTTGGCTTTCAACAGCTTGCATGACCGCCGCCGCGTCCGCGAACACCCAACCCCCCGAGGGCGAGCTGCAATTCGACGTCGGCTCCACGGACGATTCCCTGGAGCGCATGATCGAATTGTTTGCCCGTCACGGGGACACTTATCGCGTGTTCGTGCCGGCACGCGGATCTTATACCTATGTCATCCACCACCCGGATGACGTGAAGCGGGTGCTGGTTTCCAACCACCGCAACTACACCAAGGGGCTCGGCCTCGACCGCGTGAGGATCCTCCTGGGCAAGGGCATCATGACCAGCGAGGGCGAGCTGTGGAAG
>JBOIAH010000157.1:0-1480 GCA_050739055.1 Steroidobacteraceae bacterium
CGCAGGCACGCGTCCTGCAGCAGCGCGAGATCGGTGACGCTGCGCCGCTCCAGTACGTAGCATATGGGGTTGGTGCGGCCGGCGAGGCGTGTCCCGGTCTCCTCCGGCAGCACCCGGAACCGCACCCACAACGCAAGCAGTCGCCGCAACAGCCAGTACATCGCCCTATCATGAGCCTAAGCGCCGCGCGGGCCGCGGTTGCACCGCGGCAATGGTTGCAAATGAACACCTTCACCGGCAAGACAGTGTTGATTACCGGGGCGTCGAGCGGCATCGGACGTGCGCTCGCGCTGCAGCTTGCGCACCCGGGCGGGCAGCTGGCGCTCAACGGGCGCGATGCGGCGCAGCTCGCGGATGCCGTGCGCGAGTGTACGGCCCGCGGGGCCGCGGCGCTCGCACTGCCGGCCGACGTGTCGCGGCCCGAGGACTGCCGCCTCGCCGTGACGCGCACGCTGGAGCGCTTCGGGCGGCTGGACGCGCTGGTGAACAACGCCGGCATCACCATGTGGTCGCGATTCGACGCGCTGGAGGATTTCGCCGTGTTCGGCCGACTGCTCGCGGTCAACTACCTGGGGGCGGTGCACATGACCGCCGCCGCCCTGCCCCACCTCAAGAAGTCGCGCGGGCTGATCGTCGCGGTAGCGAGCATCGCCGGGCTCACCGGGGTGCCCGAGCGCACCGCCTACGCGGCGAGCAAGCACGCGATGGTCGGCTTCTTCGAGTCGCTGCGCATCGAGCTGCGTGGCAGCGGCGTCGACGTGACCATCGTCGCGCCGGACTTCGTGGTGAGCGGGCTGCACCGGCGGGCGCTCGGCCCCGACGGCCGGCCGCTCGTCGAGACACCGATGCAGGAAGCGCTCATCATGAGCAGCGAGGGGTGCGCCCGGCTCATCGCGCGCGCCATGCGGCGGCGCCAGAGACTGCTGATCACTTCCGCGCGCGGGCGGTTCGGGCGCTGGGCGCGCCTGGTGGCACCGGCACTGGTGGACGCAGTTGCGGCGCGCGCCATCCGCACGCGCCGTTGAGCGCTTGCACCCGAGGGAGGTTACTCGAAGGCGATCGCCGGCAGGTCGAGCGCGATGAGAAAGTATTCGAACAGGTGCTGGATGACGCGGATCTGGTTGTGCAGCCGATGATCGCTCTCCAGCAGGTGCAGCGCGGCGCGGTACTCCTGTGCGAAGCGCACGCTGTGCTCGAACGGCACGGCCTCGTCGCGCCAGCCGTGCACCACGGTGGCCGGGCAGTCGAGCCCGCCGGGACGCAGCTCCGGCAGGTCCTGCAGGTACAGGGCGGGTGCCATCAGGAACACTCCGCGCGCGTGCAGCAGCGATGCGGACGCCACCGACACGTAGCCTCCCAGGCTCGATCCGACCAGTACCAGGTCCCCGGCCAGCTCCTTGCAGAAGTCCACCAGCTTCGCCACCCGCGCGCGTGCCCCGTCGATGCCGCGGTAGTCGACCGAGTGCGCGTCGTACCCCTC
>JBOIAH010000158.1:0-8802 GCA_050739055.1 Steroidobacteraceae bacterium
GTCGGGCTCAACGGAGCTGGCGCTCAACTACCAGGACAAGGCCGGCATTTTCGTGCGTGGCTCGGCCCTCTATGACTGGAAGGTCATGGACGGCACGACCGATCACGTGCAGTTCTCCCGTTCCGCCAAGGACGTGATCGGCAGCTACACGCGTCTCCTCGATGCGTTCGGGTTCCGGCGTTTCAGTCTCGGGACCATGCCTGCGGAGCTGCGCCTCGGGCGGCAGGTGGTGGACTGGGGCGAGAGCACCTTCATTCCCGGGGGCCTCAACGAGGTCAACCACTTTGACGTGACGGCGCTGCAGGTGCCCGGCTCGGAGCTCAAGCAGGCGCTGCTGCCGGACGAGATGGCGGTGTTCAATCTGCAGCTCACCAAGAACACCAGCACCCAGCTGCTGTACCTGTTCGACTGGCACGAGGACATCATCGAGCCGGATGGCGCCTACTTCAGCACCAGTGACTTTGCCGGCGCCGGCGGCAGCCGCGTGTTCCTGGGCTTTGGCGCGATTTCCGACCAGGGTGTGAATTTCGGGCCGCTGGGCGGCCCGCTGATCAGCGACTTCCAGGCGATCAACCGCCTGCCCGACCACACGCCGTCCGGGGCCGGCCAGTTCGGCGTCAACTTCAAGCTCTACCTGCCGAACTTCAGCCAGGGCACGCAGCTCGGGTTCTACTTCCTCAATTACACCAGCCGCCTGCCGGTGGTGTCGGGCCAGACGGGCACGCAGGCCGGGCTCGGTAACGCGTTCGGCGCGGTCAATGCCATCGGTGGCGCGGCGCAGGCGATCGCCGCGGGGCTGCCGTTCGCGACCGCCGTGGCGACCGCAGCGGCAATCGGCCAGCAGCGTGCCGCGGCTGTTGGCGGCAACCTGAGCCTTGCGACCGCGACGCAGTACGCGACCATCGGCGCCAACACGCTGCTTGCCGGGGGTAACGTCAACAATCAGGCGAGCAACATCGCCACTTACGAGTACGGCAAGACGGCGGGCCTGTATGAGGAGTTTCCCCAGGACATCAAGATGCTGGGCGTATCGTTCAATACGCAGATCCAGAAGACCGGCACGGCGCTGCAGGGCGAGCTCGTGTTCCGTCACAACGTGCCGCTGCAGCTCGACGACGTCGAGCTGATCTACGCCTCGCTGACGCCCTTCGAGTCGGGTATCGCGAAGCTGCTCGGCGAGCCGGTGACCCCGGCGGGCGATTGTGTGAAGACTTCGGCCACGCCCATCACCGGATGCAACCAGCTCGGCGCCTTCGGACTGGGGCAGGTGATTCGCGGCTGGGAGCTGAAGAACACCTGGCAGGCGGGCTTCACGGCCACGCAGGTGTTCGCCAACGTGCTCAAGGCCTCGCAGGCGGTGCTGGTGGTCGAGGCAGCGGCCGACTACGTCCCGGGGCTCGAGGATAAGTTGAGCGGCGGACCGCAAGGCTTCGGCCTGCGTTACGACGGTCCCGGCACGAACCTGAGCGGCAACCCGAACCTCGGCGGCTATCCGGAGTTCCCCAACCTGGTGGAGCCCGGCTACGCGTTCCCCGACAAGTTCTCCTGGGGGTACGTCGTCGCCGGCCGGCTGGAGTACGACAACCTGATCGGGGCCTGGAACCTGCTCCCGCATCTCACCTGGACGCAGGACGTGAACGGAGTCTCGCCCGGCCCGGGCGGCAATTTCATCGCGGGCCGGCACGCGACCACCGTGGGCGTTACCGCCAGTACGCGCGCGCGGTGGGATTTCGACGTCTCATATACCCACTTCGGTGGGGCCGGCCAGTACAACCAGCTCAACGACCGTGACTTCGTGGCCGCCAGCATCAAATTCTCGTTCTGAATCCGCGCGCCTTGTCAGGGACGCGCAAATGGAGGGGGCCGCAATGAAAACGCTGATCCGGTTGTCCGCAGCAGGATTGCTGTTCGCGCAGCTGGCCTGGGGAGCCGTGAGCCCGCAGGAGGCGGCGCGCCTGGGAGCGGACCTGACGCCGCTCGGCGCCGAGAAGGCCGGCAACGCCGATGGCAGCATTCCGGCGTGGACCGGGGGATTGAAATCCGCGGCCGACGCCGGCTTCCCCAACTACCACTCGCCCGATCACTACCCCGATCCGTACGCGAACGACAAGCCGCTGTTCACGATAACGGCGGCGAACGTGGCACAGTACGCCGCGAAGCTCACGGAAGGGCACAAGGCGCTGTTCAAGGCCTACCCCGATTACAAGATGGTCGTCTACCCGACGCACCGCAGCGCGGCCGCTCCCGAGCACGTCTACGCGGCGACCCGGCGCAATGCCACCACGGCGAAGCTCGTTCCGGGCGGCAACGGCTTCAGCGGTGCGATCGGCGGCGTCCCGTTCCCGATTCCGCAGTCGGGACTGGAGGTGTTCTGGAATCACATCACGCGTTACCGCGGCCTGGCCGCGTCGCTGCGGGTCGGACAGGCGCCGCTCACCGCCGGCGGCGCCTACACGCTGGTGAACTTCAAGGAGGAATTCTACTTTCAGTATTACCAGCCGGGCATGACCGAAGCGGGTCTGAACAACATCCTGCTGTACTTCACGCAGGAGACCACCGGACCGGCGCGGCTTGCGGGCGAGGTGCTGCTGGTGCAGGAGACCATCGATCAGGCGAAGGAGGCGCGGCGCGCCTGGGTCTACAACCCCGGCCAGCGCCGCGTGCGCCGCGCCCCGAACGTCGCCTTCGACAACCCGGGCACGAACGCCGACAACCTGCGCACCGCCGACCAGTTCGACATGTACAACGGGAGCCCGCAGCGCTACGACTGGAAGCTCATCGGCAAGAAAGAGATCTACGTGCCCTACAACGCGTACCGCCTGCAGGACGGCAAGCTCAGGTACCGCGACCTGCTGCACAAGAACCACATCAACCAGGACCTGGCACGCTATGAGCTGCATCGGGTGTGGGTGGTGGATTCAACGCTCAAGCCCGGCAGCAGCCATATCTACAGCCGCCGCACTCTGTACGTCGACGAAGACTCCTGGCAGATCCTCGCGGTGGACTGTTACGACGCGCGCGGGCGGCTGTACCGGGTGCAGGAAGGCCACGCCATGAACTACTACAATCTGCCCTCGCTCTGGACGGACCTGGAGCTCGTCATGGACCTGTCGAATGGGCGTTATCTCGCGCTCGGCCTGCAGAGCGAGGAATCGAAGTCCTACGATTTCGGCATCAAGCGCACCCCGGCCGACTATCAGCCGAGCGTGCTGGAGATGCGCGGAGTCCGTTAGGCGCTCGCGAGTCATGCCCGGCCAGCGCACCGGCGGCGGCGCGGCTGTAAGGCGCTCACGCCGGCGCACGCGGGCGCTGCCGTCCCGCTTGCCGTGGCTGCTGGCTCTCGCGCTCGCCCAGTCCGCGCCGGCGCAGGACACGGTGCGGTTCGCGCAGAGTGCGCGGCTGGCGGCCCACTCGCTCCTCATCGCGATCGCCGCCGCGGGGCAGCGGCTGGTCGCGGTCGGTGACCGCGGGGTAATCGTGCTGTCCGACGATCGCGGGCGCAGCTGGCAGCAGGCCACGAGCGTGCCCACCCAGGCACTGCTCACCGGCGTGTGCTTCTTCGACGCGCGCCACGGGCTGGCGGTCGGTCACGACGAGGTCGTCCTCGCCACCGCGGATGCGGGCGGTACGTGGCGACGCACCCACTACGCGCCCGGCGCGCAGCGTCCGCTGCTGGATGTGTGGTGCGGCGCGGGCGGCGAGGCGATCGCGGTCGGCGCCTATAGCACCTACCTGACCAGCACCGATGGCGGCGCCGGCTGGGTCGCGCGCAAATTCACAGCCGCGCCGGCGCCCAAGGGCGCGAGTGGGGGGAGAGCGGGCGCGGCGAGCTCCGCCGGCGACCCGGGAGCGGGCGGTGGCTATCACTTGAATCGCATCGTGGCCGCTTCCGCTGCACGGCTGTACATCGCCGGGGAAGCGGGGCATCTGTACCGCTCGGATGACGGTGGGGCGAATTGGCACGCTCTCTTCTCGCCTTACGAGGGCTCGTTCTTCGACATCCTGCCCCTTGCCGGGGATGCGCTGCTGGCGTTCGGTCTGCGCGGCAATCTGTTCCGCTCGGAAGATGCGGGCGGGAGCTGGCGGCGGCTCGACACCGGTACGGTAGCGATGCTCGACGGCGCGGCACGCCTGGCCGGCGGGCAGCTCGCCATCGTGGGCCTCTCGGGGGTCGTGCTGCTGAGCGGCGACGGCGGTGAGTCGTTTGCGCTCCGGCAGCAAAGCGATCGCAGCGGGCTGTCCGCCGCGCTCGCCGTGGGCCGGGATACGCTCGCGGTGGTCGGCGAGGACGGCGCGCGGCTGATCGCCCTGGGCGACGCCGGGACGGCGCGCTGATGGCCGCCCCCGGCGCGGGCGGCGCAGCGGCGCCGGCCGGACTCAGCGCACGGCTCGAGCGCGCGATCTTCGGCCATCGAACGCTGATCCTCGCCCTGTTTCTCCTCGGCACCCTGGCGCTGGGCGCCGCCGCGCTGCGCGGTTTGCGCATCGACACGTCGTTCAGCAAGACGCTCCCGGTGCGCCACGAGTACATGCGCACCTATCTCGACCCGAGGGTGGCCGAATTCCGGGGAGCCAATCGCGTCCTGGTCGCCCTCATCGCGCGCGACGGCAACATGTTCACGCCGGAGTTTTTCGCGGCTCTGCGCAAGGCGACCGATGGGGTCATTGTCATGGACGGCATCGACCGCACCCGCGTGCAGTCGCTATTCACCCCCAACGTGCGCTATCTGGAGGTGGTCGAGGACGGTATCGAGGCCGGCAACGTCGTGCCGGAGGACTTCACCCCGACGCCGCAGAGCCTGGCGCGGGTGCGCGACAACATCCGCAAGGCCGGCATCATCGGGCGGCTGGTGGCCAACGATTTCTCGGGCGCCCTGGTGAGCGCGATCGTGCTCGATGAGGACGCCCGGGGCAATCCCCTCGACACCATCGGGGTCGCCCACCACCTCGAGCAGCTGCGCCGCGCGATCGCGAGTCCCGCGATTGGCGTGCACATCATCGGCTTCGCCAAGGTGATGGGCGACATCGCCGACGGCGCCTCCGCGGTGCTGCTGTTCGCGCTCATCACGCTGCTGCTCACGCTGCTGGCGGTGCGAGCGTATTGCCAGTCGTGGCGCGTGGCGTGCGTGCCGGTGGCGTGCTCGCTGATCGCGGTCATCTGGCAGCTGGGCTCGCTGGTGGTACTGCGCTTCGGGCTCGATCCGATTGGCCTCCTGGTGCCGTTCCTCGTTTTCGCGATCGGCGTGAGCCACGGCGTGCAGAAGATCAGCGCGGCGGCCGATGCCGCGCTGGCCGGGCTCGACAGCCTGGAAGCCGCCCGCCGGGTGTTCCGGCAGCTGCTGGTGCCGGCGATCATCGCGCTGCTCGCCGACCTGGTCGGCTTCGTGACCATCCTGCTGATTCCCGTGGAAGTGATCCGCGAGATGGCGATCACCGCGAGCATCGGGGTGGCGATCGTCATCCTTACCGACCTGGTGCTGCTGCCGGTGCTGGTGTCGTACGTGCACTTCGACGCGGGCTATCGCGCGCGCGTAGCGCGCCGCCAGCGCCGGCTCGCGGGACTGTGGCGGCGCATGTCCGCGATCACCGCCCGCGGCCCGGCGCTCGCCATCATCGCGCTCGCGGCGGTGCTCGCGGGCTTAGGCTGGTGGAAGGGGCGCGAGACGCCGATCGGGGACACCCAGGCGGGCGTGCCGGAGCTGCGGCCCGACTCACGCTATAACCGCGACAGCGACCTCATCACCGCGAAATTCTCCGTCGGGGTCGACGTGCTGACGGCGATCGTCGAGTCACGGGACCCGGTGTGCGTGAGCCACGATCTCATGACGGCGGTCGATCGCTTCGGCTGGCACATGCAGAACGTCCCGGGTGTGCAGGACGTGATCACGCTGCCGTTCATCGCCAAGGTGGCGATCGCCGGCTGGAACGAGGGGAGTCTGAAATGGCGCAGCATCCCGCGCGAGCAGACCCAGCTCACCCAGTCCACGCGCTACATCGAGACCAGCACCGGACTGCTGAACGAGAACTGCGACGTCGTTCCGGTGATGATGTTTCTCACCGACCACCGCGCCGACACCATCGCGCGGGTGGTCGCGGCGGTGAAGTCGTGGCGGGCCGCGAACCCGCTCGCCGGCGCGCGGCTGCGCCTCGCCGCCGGCAACGTGGGCGTGATGGCGGCGACCAACGAGACGGTGGAAGCCAAACAGCTGCTGATCCTCGCGGGCGTGTTCGGCGCGGTGATCGTCATGTGCCTGCTGACCTTCCGCTCGGCTATCGGCACCGTGCTGGTGGTGGTGCCGCTGGCACTGGTATCGGTGCTGGTGTACGCGATCATGGCGCTGCTCGGCATCGGGCTCAAGGTGTCCACCCTGCCGATGGTGGCGCTCGGCGCCGGCATCGGCGTGGACTACGGCATCTATCTCTTCAGCCGCATGCAGGAGTTCCTGCACCAGGGTCTGGGGGTGCGCGAATCCTACGAGCGCACGCTGCGCGTGACCGGGGCGAGCATCATCTTCACCGGCATCACGCTCGCGATCGGCGTGGCAACCTGGGAGTTCTCGCCGCTGAAGTTCCAGGCCGACATCGGCATCATGCTGACCTTCATGTTCCTGGTGAACATGCTGGCCGCCATCATCCTGTTGCCGGCGCTGGCCGCCTGGCTGATTCACCCCGCGGGCCTGAGCACCGCGCCGGCGGCGTCCCGAATCAGCACCGTAAGCCCGTCAGCTTAGGTCGGCGCCGCCGCGTCCCGAAGGTGTGCTAAGTTCCGAACGTGGACAAGAGCATCACGCGTTTCGATAGCCGCGCAGCGATGCGAGTCGCCGAATATCAGGCATGGCAGCGCGTACCGCTCCACGAACGGATTCGCGCCGTCATGGACATCACCGTCGCGCTCTATGCAATGAAGGGACAGGCTCTGAATGTTCCAAGACTTCAAAGAACTCTTGTGCGCATTCAACGCCCGCCAGGTTAGGTATCTGATTGTCGGCGGGTACGCAGTGTCGTTGCACGCGCAGCCGCGAGCGACCAAGGACCTGGATGTCTTGATAGGCGCAGACGCGGCAAACGCGGCGGCCGTGCACGCCGCGCTGGCACAATTCGGCGCGCCGCTCGAGGGGCTCACGCCACAGGATTTCACGGAGCCGGGCAGTTTCTTTCGCATGGGCACGCCGCCGGTGATGGTCGATATATTGCCGTGCATAAGTGGTGTCGACTTTGACGAGGCATGGCAAAGACGCGTGAACGTTGCAATCGACGCCACGCTGACCGTGCCGTTCATCTCGCGCCAGGACCTGCTGGCCGCGAAACTCGCCGCTGGTCGACCCCAGGACCTCGCCGACGTTGCCGCGCTGGGTGAGGTTCGAGCACAGCGCGGAGTCGACGAAAACCCGGACTCGTAGTTGCGGCTCACGCGGCCCTGTTCAACGCAGGTAGCCGAAACCGCGCGCCATCAGCGCCCGTCATTCGTCCCAGCGCGGTTTGGCGCGCAGCTGCTTGGTGCGCCGCTGATGCGTCTTGCCCTCGAGCCGGCGCTGGCGCGCGCTGCGGGACGGCTGGGTCGGCTTGCGCGGCTGCGGCGCGATGAGCGCGCGGCGGATGAGCTCGGCGAGCCGCGCCTGCGCCTCGCGGCGGTTGCTCTCCTGGGTCCGGTGGTTGCGCGCCACGATGAGCACCGCGCCCTCGGTGGTGAGCCGCCGGCCGCTGAGTGCGCGCAGGCGCATCTTGACCGCGGGGCTGAGCACCGCACTGCCCTCCAGATCAAAGCGCAGCTGCACGGCGGTTGCGACCTTGTTGACGGTCTGCCCGCCCGGACCGGATGAGCGCACGAAGGACAGCGTCAGCTCGTTGTCCGGAATCGCCAGACCCACGCTTACCGGCAGCGACACGGCGCGCGCAACCGGGCGGGTCAGTCGGCGGCCCGGTCGCGCCCCGCCGGCGCCTGCGTGCTTGCGTCAGGCATCAGGGGCGCGGCGCGCGGCTGCACGATACGCACTTCCCGTTGCGGCGCGGGCATCGTCACGCCGTGGGCGCGGAAGATGCGCCAGATCGCGCGGTTCACGTCCGAGCGGATGTTGTTGACGCCGTTCACCGGGTCGGCGATCCAGAAGCGGATCTCGAGCCGCATGCCGTTGTCATCGAAGCTGATGAGGCGCGACACCGGCGGTGGCTCGCGCAGGATGCGCGGGTGATTCTCGGCCGCTTCCAGCAGCAGCTTGAGCGCTTTCTCCGGGTCGTCGTCATAGCTCACGGTCACCGGCAGCTTCAAGCGCACGCGCTGGTCGGAATAACTCCAGTTGATGAAGGGACTGGTGATCAGGTTCTGGTTCGGCACCAGCGTGTCGACACCGTCGCGATCGCGCACTACCACGTAGCGCCCGCGCAGCTCCTGCACCCAGCCGAAGTTGCCGGTGCTGGCGCCGGTGGTTCCGGTGAAGCTGATGACGTCGCCGGGCTTGATGGACTTGTCCATGAGCAGCACGAAGCCGCTGACGAAATTGCTGGCGACCGACTGCAGGCCGAATCCCAGCCCCAGGCCGATGGCGCCGGTGAGCACGTTGAGCGTGGTGACGTCGACGCCCGCCGCATTGATGCCCAGCAGAATGCCCAGCCCGACCAGCAGGAAGTAGGCGAACTTGGAGACCCCGACCCGGGTCGAGACCGCAAGCTGCTCGAGCCGCATCACATGGCGCTCGACCGCGCGTGCGATAAGGCTCGTCACCACCATGAAGGCGGTCACCACCACCAGCCCCTTGAGCAGCGCCCACAGGCTGAACTGCGTCTTGCCCGGCACCAGGTTGATAC
>JBOIAH010000159.1:0-2183 GCA_050739055.1 Steroidobacteraceae bacterium
CGGCGGGAGACCGGCCAGTACCACGGCGGCTGGCCGCCGCAGCGTGTCCGCTTCCGCGGCCCGCAGCTTGTGCGCCAGCGCGCGCAGGTACTCGCCGCGGTAGCCATTTTCCGGGAACGGCAGCTGCTCGCCGCACATCTCGAGGTAGCGCACCCAGGCGCTCACCGCGAGGATGTCCATCTGCCGCCCGGCATCGTTGATGTAGTACTCGCGCTCGACGTCGAATCCGACCGCCGCCAGGATATTGGCGAGCGTCGCCCCGTAGGCCGCCTGGCGCCCGTGGCCGACGTGCAGCGGGCCGGTGGGGTTTGCCGACACGAACTCCAGCAGTAGGTGCTCGCCCCGGCCCAGCCGGCTCTCGCCGTAGGCGGCGCCTTGCGAATGGATGGCGGCGAGCTCGCGGGCGTAGGCCTCGGGCGCGAGGTAGAAGTTGATGAAGCCGGCGCCCGCCACTGCGGTGCGCGCCACCCGCGCGCTCGCCGGCAGCGCCGCCACGATGGCGGCCGCGAGCTCCCGCGGGTTCTTGCCTGCGGACTTGGCCAGACGCAGCGCGACGTTGGTCGCGAAGTCACCGTGCTGCGCATCGCGCGTGCGCTCGATGACCACGGCGGACGCGTCGGGCACTTGCGGGAGAATGCCGCCGGCGAGCCGGGTGAGCGCGGCCAGCAGCAGCTGCTCTAGTTCCTGCTTCAAGGTTGGTGCTTCAAGGACCTGCGGTGCGCGCGGTGCGCGGCCCTGGCGAGTCTACCCGATGCGCTCCCGTGGGCGGGGGCAAAAACCTGCCGGCCCGCGCACCGCAGCAGCACGTGCTACGGGCGCCTCTTACCGCCGCGCGCCTCGACGTCGGCCACGATCCGCACGGCCGCCTCGATCGAGCCTCGAACCCGACCGGTATCGCCCACGTACCCGCGCAGGGCGTCTTCGGCTCGGCGCCGCAGCGGCGCGGAACTTACGAGCTTGCGGTGCGCCAGAGTCACGATGTCGTCCCGGTCCTGGCTGGAAAACCGGCCAAGTTTGCTCACAGCCAGGTCGAGCGCGGACAGCAGACGGACTTCCAGAACACTGGAATCGATGCCTTCGAGCGCGAGCGGCACTGAATCCTGGTAAGCATCCTCGTGCAGGAGCCCGAGGGTATCGCTGTATTGCCGGTCGAGGTACAGAAGACGCGCGGCGCCGTCGGCGTCGAGATAGGCGACTTCCAGATTCTCCGGCAGTGCAATGCGCCGGGAGAAAGTGGCATCAATGTCGCGCGAGACGCGCTCTCCGGTGTACAGGTGCAGCGCGGCCCCGCCTGCAACGTACATCCGCAGGGGCAGCGCGCTTTTTGGTAAGCCCGTCAGCGAGGCTCCGATGCGCCTGATGATCTCGACGAACGCCGCCACGTACTCCGATCGCGCGTTTCGATCAGGCCGCATGCGCGAGACGTGCATCGACGAGCGACAGAAGGCGTGTGGGTCGCGAGGGGCTGCGCGCGAGCCAGCGGTTGAACACAGCAACCTCACTTGCGCCGGGATGCAGGCGCTCTGCCACGGCCAGCAAGCCGCGCCGATCGCAGCTGCGTGCGCTCGCGAGCATAACGGCGAGACCGGCCATGAAAAAGTGCGGCCCCGCGCTTGCCCAGCGCGCCGGATCCAGGTCGCCCGACGCGCATAGTTCGATGAGCCGATCCTCGTACTCCCGATCAACACGGGCTGGAAAATGACCATCCGCGGTTGAGTCGGGCGCCTGCATCTCGAGGACCTCCAGGCGCGCCCCGACCGCGTGCGCCAGCGAACGCAGCGTGGCGAAATCGCAGGCTTCACGGTGGCGGAGACGCGAGAGGGTCTCTTTGCGGATGCCGGCGCGACCCGCCCACTCCGTGTCCGTCAGTCCAAGCGCCCGAGCTCGGCGGGTGAGGGCGGCGACCGTCCGCGCCAAGGGTTCGGTAGACTTTGACATCAACCAATGTTTAATCTTATTGATTTAAAAGTCAACAGGGTCAAAACAACTCGAGCGGATCCACGTCGAGCGCCCAGCGCACGCGCTGCGCGCTCTTCAGCTGCGCGATTTCCGGGAGCCAGACATCCAGCAAGCGGTGCAGGCCCGATCGGTCCCGGCTCTCGATGAGCAGTTGCGCGTGGTAGCGTCCGGCGCGCTTCGCCATGGCCGCGGGTACCGGGCCGAGCAGGCGCACGCCCCGGGGC